>CAZFSC010000148.1:0-8417 GCA_964521585.1 uncultured Limnohabitans sp. | reverse complement strand
ACCTCCAAAAACTTCCTTGGAAGACTGATCAGCATGTTTTGGTAGATACCTGGAATTCGGATCATAAAATAATCCTTATTTCCCCTTTCAATGACCTCTCCAGTCATATTTTGAAGCGGTCCGCCAATTACTTTGACTTTCTCACCGGGCTCAATTTCGGAGCCGTCTGTCTCTACTGCCACTCCCGTTTCCACTACCCGCTTAATCATATCGAGAACCTCCTCTTTCACGGTGGCATGGGATCCTGCAAAATGTACAAATTTTACTGCACCGGGCACCTGAAGGCATTCCCAAAGTTCATTTCTTCTGGTTTTGACGAAAACATAGCCATTGAAAAGCGGCCTTTGCACTTTCTTTTTCCGATCAGACCATTGTCTAAGCTCCTCTACAATAGGCAAATAAACCTCCACATTTCTTTCTTTCAAACGATCCGCCACCTTCTTTTCAGATCTTGAGGCTGTATACATTACATACCATTTCAACTCTTCCATCTTCTCTTATACATCGATTTTAAGAATGCAAAACTACAAAATCCTGCATCTAACTCTACTATTTCTAATCTTACATAAACAAAAAACCTTCGAGACAGTGCCCCGAAGGTTTTATAAAAAAAACCACCAACCTTAAATCGATTAAGCTCTGATTTGGCGGATTTTCATATTGAGTTTATCCGCCATCAAATACATAACCGGTACAATGACTAACGTAAGGAAGGTCGCAAAGGTTAACCCAAATATGACAGTCCAAGCCATCGGACCCCAGAAATTTGCATTATCACCTCCTACATAAAACTGCGGATCAAAACTACTCAAGAGTGTTCCAAAATTGATATTCATCCCGATAGCCAAAGGCACCAATCCAAGAACCGTGGTGATGGCGGTCAAAAGAACCGGGCGAAGACGGGTCTTTCCAGCCTCCACAATACTATCCATCAAATCCGGGAAATCCAGATATTCATTTTCAGCAATATTCAATTCCTTTCGCTTTCTTTCTCTTACCAAATTGGTATAATCAATCAATACGATGGCATTATTAACTACAACACCGGCAAGAGAAATGATTCCGATACCGGTCATGATGACCACAAAATCCATATTGAAAATCACCAATCCCAAAAACACCCCAATCGTACTCAATACCACTGAAGCCATAATGATAAATGGAGTCGTCACCGAGTTAAACTGAGCTACGATAATCAAGAAAATCAGAGAAATGGCAATTCCTAATGCACCGAGCAAGAATGACATGGACTTGGCCTGCTCTTCCTGCTCCCCGGTATATTTTACAGATATTCCGTCAGGCACCTCGTAGTTGTTCATAGCCACCTGAACCTTCTGATTTACTTCAGTAGGATTGAAACCGTCCAATACATTGGAAAATACCGTTACAGCCTTCTCTAAATCCTTACGCTTGACTGAGCCATAGGTAGAACCGTATTGAATATCAGCCACTGCGGAGATAGGCACTTCCCGCTTATCACCGAACTTATCCCTAAACCCAATCTTCTTATTGACCAAGGTATTGATATCATACCGGTAATCTTCACCCATCCTAAGTTGGATGGGGTAATCATCCTCGCCTTCCTTGAATTTAGAAACCTCTAGTCCAAAGAGGGCAGTTCGGAGATCCTGTGCTATCTGAGAGGTGGATAAGCCGAATCTTCTAGCTTTCTCCCGGTCAATGTCCATGATCAACTCAGGATTACCCAGTGAAAGGTCTGTCTTTAATTCTTCGATTCCAGGAATATTTTGCTGCTCGAGATATTCTTTGGTCTTGTTGACATAGGCGATCAGCTGATCGTAATCCTCTCCAACAAATTCAATATTTACAGCTTTGCCTACCGGAGGACCATTTCGCTGCTTGTCCACCGTAATCAATACCCCTGGATAATCATCTGCCATCTCCCGAATCAGCTCCATGGCTTTATTGGTATTGATACCCTGTCGATCAATGTAATCCACGAACCCAATGGTGATTTTAGCTTTATGTGGAGTGGCCTGATTACTCGGTCCTTCAGTAGGGTCGCCGGTACCCTCACCCACCTGTGTAATCACCGACTCAATGATATTCTCATAGGGACCCAATTGAACCAAAACCTCGTCTTCCATTTTGTCAACAAAGTCATTGGTAGCTTCGATATCCGTCCCGATTGGAAACTCTACGAAGACATTAATCAATTGAGGCTGATTATCCGGGAAGAATAATACTTTGGGAGCCCGGATTGCTAATAACCCTACAGAAAGAAACAAGAGAAGAACAGTTGCCCCAAAGAAGGCATAAGGTCTTTTGTCCGCCAATGCATAAGTCAAAACAGATCCATAGAAATTCTCAAGTTTTACCAGGAATACAGTCTGAAACCAACGGATTGCTTTGCGAAGCAAAAACACATTGAACAAAGTCAGCAAGGAAGCTATCAAAAACAAGGACCCCATCATCGTCCAACCTAATAGATATAAAATAGCCGCCAAAGTAAGAAAGGTCCCGGCTACGATAATCGATTTCTGCTTAGGCTTCTCTTTGTTTACATCCTCAACTTGCATGTAGAGTGAAGTAAGCACAGGGTTGATCACCAATGCCACAAAAAGCGATGATGAAAGCACGATGATCAAAGTAATCGGAAGATATTTCATGAATTCGCCCACAATATCGTCCCAGAATGCAAGTGGCAAAAAAGCCGCAAGCGTGGTCGCTGTAGAAGTGATGATCGGCCAGGCTACTTCCCCTACTCCTTCTTTGGCAGCTACAATTGCAGATTTGCCTTCTGACATCAACCGGTAGATATTCTCGACGACCACGATCCCATTGTCCACTAGCATCCCCAAAGCCAAAATCAAGGAGAACAATACCATCAGATTAAGGGTGATTCCAAAAGAATTTAGGATCAGGAATGAAATAAACATGGAAAGTGGAATCGCTATTCCTACGAATAGGGCATTTCTGAATCCCAGGAAAAACATCAAAACCAATACTACCAGGATCACACCGAAAATAATCGAGTTTTCCAAATCACTGACCTGTAATCTAGTCTGCTTGGATTGATCATTTGTGATGGTGATCTCCAAGTCCGGAGGAAACCGGTTGGCTTGGGTTTTTTGTATGATTTCTTTAATCTTATCCGAGGCGATCAGAAGGTTTTCCCCGCTTCGCTTCACCACGTTGATCGTGACTACAGGAAGATTTTTGCTTCTGGCATAGCTGGATCTTTCTTTATAAGTATCCTTTACGGTGGCTACGTCACGGAGATAGACAATCTTCTGATTGTCGGTCTTGATAATCAAATCCAATAACTCCATGGGATCAGTGAATTCTCCGTCCACTCTGAGGGTTCGCTCAAAATCGCCGGCGCGGATATTACCTCCCGAGATGGTTACATTTTCAGATCGGATTGCATCGGAAATATCACCAAAACTCACGCCCACGGCTTCCATTTTATAAGGATTGGTATTCACCTGAATCTCCCGCTCGACAGTTCCTGCCAGATCAGCCTTTGAGATTTCCGGAAGCTTTTCTATTTCATCCTCCAGGTATTCCCCAAATTTCTTCAGCTCAGCTTCGGAGTAATTTCCTGAAATATTCACGTTCATGATCGGAAAATCCGAAGTGTTGACTTCCAGTACATTTGGTTCCTGATCCAAATCGGTCGGCAACTCACTCTTGGATTTATCGACCGCATCCTTCACGTCCTGAATCGCCTTGACGATTTCAACGCCGGGATTGAACTCCACAACGATCGAAGAAAAATCCTGTACCGAGGTAGATTTAATGTCTTTGACATTATTGATGGATTTCAACTCCTTTTCTATAGGTCTGGTGATCAGGTTTTCCATATCAACAGGTGAGTTACCAGGATAGGGAGTTCCTATATAAACCGTAGGAATAATGATCTCCGGAAAACTCTCCTTTGGCATGGACCTATAGGCACTCAATCCCAGCACGGTAATGATCAGGGTAAGAATCACCACTGAGGTGGAATTATCCACACTTATACTGGACAGGCCAAATTCCCTTACAATATTTTTCTTTACTTGCTCTGCCATGATTTAGGACTGAACTACGTTTACGCTAAAATTATCTCCAACCTCTCTGAAACCTTTATCCACTAAGGTTTCATTGCCTACCAGTCCTTTAAGGATTTCAGTCTCCTGATCAAAAGTTTTTCCTCTTTCTACATAAGTTTTCTTGGCAATACCATCCACCACCGTGAATACATAATCGCCTCTGTTGTCACTAAGAATCAAATGACTCGGCACAATCACCGCATTGTCTGACTCATAATCCTGAATTTTCAACACTGAGATCATATTCGGTTTCACGTTGTTACGCTTAGGCATAAATACCTCTACCTTGAATGTCCTGTTGTTGGGATTGATAATCGCACCGACAGCAGACACTCTGCTTTTCAATTCTTCATTGATCGCAGGGAAGCTTACATCCACAGAATCTCCTTTGCCCAGTACGCCAATGTAATTTTCAGAAATATCAGCTTCGATGAATAGCTCGCTGACACCTACAAACTGAAACATCTGCACCCCGGGCTGCACCAATTCTCCTATTCTAACATTGATCGTCTCCACTGTGCCTGCAAAAGGAGCCCGTACCACGGTTTTTTCCAATTGTGTCTTCAGGGAGGCCAAATTTCGCTGTAATCCCTCTACTCTATTCTTGGCTTCCAGGTATTGTACTTCCGTACCGATTTGCTGGTTCCAGAGACGTTCCTGCTTTTCAAAAAGCGTTTTGGCAAGCGAAAGTGAGTTTTGAACCTCCTCTATACTTCGCTGAATAGACTCAGAGTCGATGGTAGCCAGCACGGTGCCTTTCTCGACTTTCATTCCCTCTTCAGCAGGAACAGACAGGATCCTACCCATCGTTTCTGCACTGATACTGACATTCTTCTTGGACAATACTGAGCCAGTCACCTCCACATAATGCTCAAATCTACCTGTACGAACAGGAGCGGTAGTGATCAGGATTGATTTCCGGTTTTGCTTGGCAAACTCCGGATCCAAACCGGCAATCTCAGTCTCCAATGATTTAATCTGATTATTGAGCTCATTTACTTGAGTTTTGAGCTCCTGCAATTCTGCCTTTTTAGATTCAAGACTCTCATCTTTGGCACAGGCCACCGCTAAAAGCGCAAGTGCAGCAAGTGGTAAAAATTTAACTAGTACTTTCATATCTGTTTAAATAAATGCGTTGGTTTATCCCTATCGGTAGGGAATAGTTGATTTAGTTTTCTAATTCGTCTTTCAAAATTCCGAGAGCTTTCTCCAGATCTACTTTGGCGATCAATCCATCGTACAAGGCCGAGAGGTAGTTGATCTCAGACTCGATCAGTGCTGCATCTGCCTCCACTACTTCCAGATTGGAGCCCACACCTTCATTGTATTTGATTTTGGATATTTCATATACTTCTTGTGCCAATGCCCGGTTGTCACGCTGCACTGCAAGAATGTTCAGATCATTCTTCAGATTGGTCCTGGCCTGATAGATCTCGAGTTCGATATTATCATCCAGAAATACTTTTTGGTTCTGAAGCTGCTTGATCTGAATCCGGTTTCTTTGAATTCTGGCGCTTTTCAACAGGCCGTCGAAAATCGGAATCTGCATCGATACCCCGATGAGTGAACTTGTAAACCAGTTATTAGAATTATAAACCGTACTGAGACTCTTGCCGGCCCCGCTTCGCTGCAGGTTGGCATTAAAGTCAATTCTAGGCATGTACTGTACATGATTATTTTTCAGATCCAGACTGGCCAGCTCGAGATTCATATCCAATTGATTGACCTCTATCCGTTGTGTTCCTTCCATACTGAGAACTTCCAGGAATCGCTCCTCAGGATTGAGCAATGAAAGTGTCTCGGTGATTTGTATGTCGTATTCCCGAGGCAATCCCATCTGGATTTTCAGCAGTTGTTTGCTTATCTCCAAAGCGGTCCTGCTTCGCTCTACCTGGGTGTAAGTATTATTGCGCTGAACCTGAATTCTGGACACATCTATTTTTTCCACAAATCCTGCCTGATACAAAGCTTTGGTCTCCTCAAGCAGGGAATCGATTCGGGACAGATTAGCCTCTGCCAACCTGATCCGCTCCTTATTGACCAATACTCCGAAATAAGCCTTTTTCACTGATTCGATCACGTCATTCTCGGTTTTGATCCGGTCGTATTCTGTCAATTCACGAAGGGTTTTGGCAGCGCGCAAACCCACAAAAAACGATCCGTCAAAGATCATCTGTGAAGCTGTCACTCCCAGTCCGGACTGGTAGCTCACGCCAAATCGGGCCGGGATTACATCCGAATCTATGCTGGGATCACCAAAAGGAGGTTCGTTTGGAAGAAACACAACCTGAATGGCGGGATTGTAATTAAAATTAAACGAACCGTTGACCTGAGGAAGACCTTTGGAAGTCTCCTCTTTAACAGTAGTCTCTGCGATGAGCAGTTCCAGCCTGGCATTTTTTGCATTGACGTTATTTTCCAATGCATATTCCAAACTCTCCTTCAAATTCAACTGCACCAATTCCTGGGCAGTGGCAGTCGAAAACATGAAAACGACCGGAATAATAGCGGTAGTTAGTTTTTTAATCAAACTCATATTATTTGCTGGTTTCTTTTTTCTGGTGATAGGCCAATCTTCCTTTTTCTGTAAAAATCCCATGAAGGAAATGATCCATCATTTCCAACTGAACATCCGCAACTTCTTTTGCACTTTTTCCCTCCAGATTCGACTCCAAAACGGAGGAAACCTGATTTACACGCAGCTGAGCGAGGATTTTTGAGTCGATTTCCGGCCGGAAATAACCCAATGCTTTACCTCGCTCTATCACGGCAATCAGATCATTCATCACAAATTCCTTTTTGAAGGACTCAAATTCCTCCCAAGCTTCCGGGAAATACTTCCGAACTTCATGGATCACTACCGGATTCATCTGCTCCAGCCGCTCCCGCATGGTCTGGGATGACTTGACCAAATGCTCAATCACGCGATCCTCGGAATCCAAAATAAAACGTAACTGCTCCTTGTCTTTGGACAAAATCCAGACGAAAGTCTCTCGAACTAATTCTTTCTTATCCTTAAACTCCTGATAAATTGTCTTTTTGGAAATACCCGCATTCCTGGCAATATCTTCCATGGTGACCGTGCGGACTCCATATCGCATAAATTGCCCACTTGCCACTTCCAAAATCCTCTCTTTCATCTCCATACACCCATGATTTACAAAGACAAACCTACGGAAACTTTGGAAAGGCAAAAAGTTTCTCAAGTTTTTTCTGAAATTTTATTCTGAGTTAATTTAGATTTAACCCATAAATGTGCCCAACTTCGGACACCTTTTGATTCTGTCCGAATAAAATTCTGTATTTGAAGTGATTATAGTTGTAGATGATTAGCTTTTTCCCAGACACAAAATGAAATTTCCCAAATGAAGTTCCTTAAAACCCAGTGGGGTAAACTGGCCTATACCAGCCGAGGCACGGGAAAAGAAATTCACCTGGTGTTTCATGGTTTTGGGCATCAGCACCAGGATATGCTTCCCTTCGAAGCCCTGGTGGATGAGGAAAAGCGCTTTATTTTTATCGATATCTTCTATCATGGACGCAGCGTGTGGCGGGATCACAACCGAGTCTTGGACAAATCAGTGTGGAAAATGCTCCTTGAGCAACTGATGGAAGAGGAGCACTTCACTTCCTTTCACCTGATCGGTTACAGTATGGGCGGTAAATTCTCCCTACTCACCTATGAGCTTTTTCCTGAGCAGACCAAATCACTCTGCCTGCTCGCTCCTGACGGGATCAAAACCGGAATTTGGTACAGTCTGACCAGCTATCCCGGTGGGCTGAATCCACTTTTTAAAAATGTAATCTTCAGACCCAAGCGATTTTTCAGTTTGGTGGAGGGTTTGAGACGGATCGGCATAGTAGATCAAAGCCTGCTTAAATTCATGCGCAATGAAATGGGTACCCGATCCAAACGGGCGCAAGTCTACCTGACCTGGCGGGTATTTGGGGGACTCCAAATACAACTCAATCAAATCATTTCCTCCCTCAAAACACATCAAACTCCCATCACCTTATATTTAGGGGAATTTGACAAAATGATTACCGAAACCAATCTCAAGCGTTTCAGTTCTCGCATACCGCATATTAAAGTATGGGTCCTCCCGGTAGGACATGGGCAACTTATTGAGGCGGTAGTGAATAGATTGAAATAAGCTGCGCGAAATACAACTTTGTCGAAATAAAGCTTCGCTGAAATGCACCTATGGCGAAATAGCCTTTGGATACATTATTTCACCGACCGTAGATAGGTGTATTTCCATCGTATTTCCTTCATTTTTCCTTCATTTTTCGAATTCAATATGATTTCCATCTAAAACCCTAATTCCTTACCTTTGCACCTTACCACCCAAAGGACAT
>CAZFSC010000147.1:0-8438 GCA_964521585.1 uncultured Limnohabitans sp. | reverse complement strand
AAATGCATTTCCATAAAAGCTGTGAAAATCCCGATCGTAATTTCTCCATAGAAATGAAAAGTCCACCTGTTTGCTTAGGCTGCTGATAAATCCAAGAACTGTCCCAGAGCCTCCGGATTTGGAAAAAGCTGATTCTCCGAAGAGGTAAAAATTTTTCCAATTGTAATTGGCATAAAGGCTGCCGACTGAATTGGTACTTCCGCTGAATTCGTACTGATTATAGGGAGTTGGTGTTCTCAACCACGGTCGATCAAATCTGGTATTGAGAAAATTGGCCCCGGCATGAAATTTTCCCCGCTCATGATTATACTGAATGTTTGAACCCAGATTCCATTCAATAAATCTGTTTTTGGTTTGTAATTCACTTGCTGTTCGATGCAATCCACTTTGATTAAAGGAAGAGATGAAATCAGTTGTATTTTCCAATGTATCCAGTGCTGTACCAGCCCGTCCATCTCTTGGAGTAACAGAAAGAATGAATGTGCTTTGCCAGTTTTGATGACGATAGGTCGCCCCAACTCCCCTAAAAAACCCAAATTCCAATGCTGCCGTGTAGGGAGTGATGCCAATGCTACTTCTACGGACAGTAGGTACGGTTTCGGCACCTTTACCAAGAAAATAGCCCGCCCCAAAAACCAATCCTTGGCCAAATGAGGCTTGAAAATCGCCCAAACTGATGGTCCGCCATTTCCCAACTTGGTATCTGGTAAAATGAAAAGAGAGAAAATTGAATCCATATCTGGCCGTCTTTCGATCCCAGGTAAATTGCTCACCGGCATCCTTGTCTAAAGTAAATCCAAGACTGAAATCCCGAGCATGTTGAATCCGGAATCTGAGATAAAGATCGTTTGGATCGCCCAAGTAGCGAGAGGAAATTCTTCCTGTTGAACTGGTATCTGCCGGAGTATAACCTTTGCGAGTTTCCAAAACTCTTCGATGGCGAAACAATAAATAGGCTTGTTCTTCATTTATCACCCGCTGCCAAAACGGTCTGCTTTGCTTGACACCTTCACTTCCAAGTGTAATAAAAGGAATGATCTGCTCGATCGTTTTCAAGTCGAATCCGGGTATCGCCTGAAGCTCATAGAGAGAGATGAAGTCTCCATAGTTGGTTCTGTACTCGATTAGATTGTTGACTTGATCGGGACTTAAAAAATAACTGGCCAATAACCTTTCAGCATCTGCCCGATTGATATCAATTGGATTGGAATACAATTGAAAAAGAACCTCATATATAGCCTCATAATCGATGTCATCATCTTGTATGGGAAAAAGCCTTTCAATAAGTTGTTCGGGATTTATATTTTCTTTGGGGGGAACTTGCGCCATTCCCAAAGACCCGAAGAAACAAGTCAGGAAGTAAAGCGATATGATATTAATCGCTTTCATTCGTCCCAAGTGTAAGCTAGACTCAGTGTAGATGTACTTCCCAAAGGATTGGTTTGGGAGTAGCCATAATCAAATCCGAATCTTTCATGTTTTAATCCAAACCCGAAAAATACTTTTGCTGGATTGGAATTTACTCCTGTCCGGAATTGAGCCCATTCCTTCAGGCTATACTCTAGGCCAACTTTATAAACAGGAGTGAGCTGAATATCTTTTTCCACTTCTGCGAAAAGTTCAAGCTGGGAAATCGGTACATAGTTCAAACCCATACTAATACCCGTGGGTAATCTTTGATCGGTGTGTTTACCGATTTTGGCACGGTTTACATTGGTAATGGATGCACCCAGATTGATTTTGGGACCCAACGTGGCAATTCCTCCAAAACTAAAAATCAGTCCATCACCATCCCCGAAGCCCTCTATCTGGGTTTGAAACCATTCGATTTTTCCTCCAAAACTTACAATCCCCATTTTATTGGCAAATGAAAGTCCCAAAGACTGCTGATTGAATAATTTTCCGCCAAATCGGCTCACTCCAAAAGCGAATGAGCCGTATCTATTTTGGATTGCAAAAGCCGCATCGAATGTGTTCAATTCTTTGAGCCCAAATCGGCTATCGTATCCAACAACAATTTGAATATTTTCAAGATTGGCAAGACCGCCCGGGTTGTTGAAATGACTCCACGCAGATTTATCGAAAACCCGGATGTTTCCAAGACTTTGATTTCTGGCACCATGTACCTGAGTCAGTGGATCCGTCTGCGCAAATGAATTTGCTATAAGTAGGATAAAGAAGCTAATAAAAATTGAATGCTTCATCGTGTAAGAAAAAATGATCCACTTAATTTAGTTTAAAAATTTGATTCTTAAACCAAGATTTTTTATTCACAGATAAAATATTGATATAATGACAGTTATTTTTTTAAATAAAAACATAGGTAAGTTGATTCTGAAACAGAAAATTGGATTTCTGAAGTACTTCCCTTCAAAATAGGAAAAAACATTATTGAGGAGAATCCCAGATTTTCAGCAGGCCGAAAAAAAATCTGAATTTTGGTTCAGAGTTGGAGATTGGATAATCAGAAAGGTGCCTTGAAATTGAAGAAAAAATTACCTTCGCCATTGTTATTAAATGAGTATTCAAATCGCAGCACCGAATCGTAAAATCCTACCATATCTATCCCCAAGCCGTAGCCGTATAAATAGGTGTTTGCCAAACGTGCATTTTCGGGGATATTATTTCGATCGGTGACATAGCCATGGTCAAAATTTGCACTTGCGTAAAGTCGGATCGGTATAGTGCTGAATTGCTCTAGCTTCAAAAATTTGGACACATCAAATTCCTGATCAAAGAACTTCCATCGAAAGCTATTTTTATGGACATAGAGTTGCTGTCCTTCAATCACATTGAGTTCATAGCCCCGAATGAAATCGGGGAAATATCCAATACCCCGTACTAAAGTATAGGGTTGCCTTTGGCTTAAAAACCAGTCTGCGGTAAGCCCGGTATTGAAATTAAACTTATCATTGATTTTGAAATACTTATTGGCCGTCATGTTGACTTCTACTTCATCGAGTTCATCCAAAAAGAAGATACCGTATTTTGTGAGGGAGAATTGCAGTAACTCTCCATCTGTGGCATACGCTATATTATCTCTTCGGTCATGTCTGAAGCTGTAGGTCGCATAAAGGTAGCGGAGTTTGTTGCCACCATGCTGAAAGTAGAAGGGGTTTTGCACCAAAACCTCCGGATCGATGGTGGTGTGATTAAATCCCAGCGTGAAAAAGTGGAAATTGTAAAAGCTGCGTCTAAAGGTATAGCGGATGGCTGTTCCTATATTCTTCCTAAGGATACGCTCGTCCTCAGCAGTAAAAAAAACTTGTCTATTGAATTCCGATTTAATAGGGATCGTTTTGTTTTCATTGAAATTGATCTGAAAAGCCAGGCCATGTTTCTGTTTTTTATCGATGTAAGGCTTGCTATACTGAAGATCAAGGGCTTTGGTAAATCCCAACTGACCGGAAAATCTCAGTTTCTCGTTTCTTCCGGCTACATTGGAATGACTCAGGCGCAATCCGAAATTCACCCTTGAGAAATCCCTACCCTGATTGGTCCACCATTCGGCAAAGTTTCTGTCCGCCAATTGAAAGATCAATGAAGGCAGGATATACCAGCGCTCCTTAACGGTGATTAGAATCTCCACTTCTTCTTCATCGACCACAAGTGGAGTGATCTCAACTGAGGTGAAAAGTCTCAGGTTGTAAATCTTTTTTTGGTCGGCGACTAATATTTCCAACAGGGTGTTCCAATCGTAATAAAAGTCTGTAATGAAATCCAGCTCTCTCAGAATGATCGACTTTTTGGTTTTTTCATTTCCGATAATGAAAATATTGTTCACCTTCACCTTTCGATCCAGCGATAGATTCTGTGAAGGTGCAAGTGAGGTGTCATTTTGGGCCAGCAAAGAATGACTGATCGCTGTTCCGAAAATCAGTAAGAACGATGAAAAAATGAAGCTGATATGTATACGCTTAAGAAGCAAGATGGAATCCGAATGAAGTATTTTTGGTTGATTGAAAGATTGCCTTTAATTTAAGTCAAATCATGTTTAAGACCATCCTTCGAAAGATAGCAATATTTCCAGTCTTGGTGTACCAGTACACGATTTCTCCGCTTTTTCCGGCCAGTTGCCGGTACACCCCGACCTGTAGCCAGTACACCAAAGAAGCAATTTTGAAGCATGGCGTCGTCAAAGGCGGCTGGTTAGGTTTGAAACGAATTGCTTCCTGCCATCCCTGGGGAGGTCATGGACATGACCCTGTCCCTTAGCTTTTCAGGATTTTTGGTCCTTTTTTCAAAGCCAAGATCACAAGGATTATACCGCCCAATACAAGAGGTAAACTCAATAGCTGTCCCATATTGAATGACATGCTATCTTCGAATTCAACTTGATTTTCTTTGAAAAACTCCCAAACAAACCTTAAACCAAATACACTGATCAGAAATAGGCCAAGTAATAAGCCATCTGGAGTCCGATCCCGGTAGCGGTTCCATATTGCAAAAAGAATAAGGAAAATAATGAAGTATGAGACAGACTCGTAGATTTGGGTCGGGTGTTTCGCTTTACCAAAAGTCTTCACGGTTGCCAGATAGTGATCTCCTTTATCTACAATGCTCAAATTCAAGGGAGTCTGTTCTGGTTCTGCGTAATATTTTTGGGAAGTATTGAATTGGGTCAATGCATATTTGATATCCCGGTTCAAGGTCGATTCCAAGTCAGCCAGCTGATAGGTGCCTTTATTGACTTTGAGGTCTATATTCATTGGGACAATACCATTGCCTTGAAGTTCGTCTAGTCGATCTGTAGGCTTATAAACCTCTATACTCTCAATGGGTACCCGTAGCGATTCCAGCATTTCTTCAATATGCCACCCATAGACAAATCCATAATCGCTCTGGGTTTCTTTTCCTCCAATCTCTGAGTTCATCAGATTTCCAAATCGAATCAACGCTCCCGTCATGGCGGTGACAATGACGATTCTATCCACAACCCAAAGGTAATTTTGACCAGGCGTTTTCCTCGCATAAATCCAAAGTGCCAGTAAAATGGCGATCGCAGCTCCGTGGCTGGCGAGTCCTCCTTCCCAAACTTTGAGGATATCGATAGGGTTACTGAGGTATTTCTCCGGTTCGTAAAAAAGCACATGTCCCAATCGTGCACCCAGGATAGTTGCCACTACCATATAAATGGTAAGTTTATCGACCAGATTTTCGTCTTGCCCCTCTTTTCTGAAAAAATAAACCATGAATTGCTGCGAAATGATAAATCCCAGAGCGAAAAGTAAACTATACCAACGCAAGCGTTCAAACCCTGGTATTACTGCAGGATTGGGATCCCATACTACGTAACTTAAAATTGTTTCAAGCATAATTTTGAGATTAGAGATGGTCTAATTGTTCAAGTTCTTCACGATATCCTCCGGAGAGAATAGGGAATCGATACCATGTTTTAGGGTCAATATTGAATTCATCCAGATGGAAAGATGGCGCTAGTCGCTCTCTTTTCCACTGATTGCGTGACCAAAGTTGGAAGAATTTTTTGATGTATCCTTTCAGCAATTCAGGTTCTAGGTCAAACTCTTCGGATAATATCAAGTAAACGTCCTGTGGGGATCGCCTATCTCGAATTGCCAATTTTTCGATTTCCAATATTACCCAATAGGGCATTAGATCGATCTCATCGGTCTGAGATTGCTCCAATGGTCGTAATTCAGCACTTGGCTGAAGTGCATTTACCCATTTCAAACCTGGTTGATCCAGGTTTTCTTCAGCCCAATTAAGCCACTTTAGGATGAAGAATTTGTCTACTGCTGCAATGGGTGATATACTCCCGCTCGTATCACCATCCATGGTGGTATAGCCTAGATCCCCTTCACTTCTGTTGGAAGTGGCCAGCAACAGCGCATTATTGATATTGGCAAGCATCCAGATAATTGGAGACCTTGTCCGTGCCTGTATGTTTTGCAGAGTGACGTCGTCTTTTTCCCAGGTAAGCTTCCTGCCAATTGCATTTTCGATTTTTCGGGTATAGGAGTCTACTTCCTCATCGATAGTCCAGTGATAGAATTTAGCCCCAATACTTTCCGCTAGTTTTTGAGCACTCTCCAGCGTGTGTGTGGAGGAGTTTTGGGTTCCCTGATAAGCGGTGGTAAGCAACTGGCCAACGATTTCTTTGACAGGGTATTCCGATGTAGCAGTAAGTCTGATTCCAGATTTTTGAATAAAGTTCTCTATTCCGAGTTCCTTGATTCCTCTTTTGACCATTTCAGACACCAAGATGGCAATGGTCGAAGAATCTGCCCCTCCTGATAGCGAAAGGACAAAACCCTGAGACCTGGATTTTCTTAAATAATCGAACAGCCCTAAAGAAGCTGCCTGTAAAAATTCCATTTCTTTATCCAGGAAAGGGGCGATATCCTGTTTTTCAGGAGAAAGAACAAAAGACCGTACTTGTACATCCTGATAAGAAAGCAGGCTGTTTCGGGCGATTAATTTTCCCGATTTGGCGAGCATGATCTCCCCGTCAAAAATCATCCTGCCTGCCTCATTGCCAAGGAGATTTACATAGCAATAATAACAGTTGAAAGTTTCAGAGCTTTGGGTAACCAACTCCTTTCGGAGAATACTTTTACCCATAGCAAAATGGCTCGCACTGGGATTAAAAATTAAATCAACTTTTCGCTCACAGAGCCTAAATCCTGGACGAACTTTGCCTCTCCATGCATCTTCGCAGATCTCAAAGCCATAATGAATCCCTTTGTGATGAAAAGTGAGGTCCCCGAAAGGGTATTTATTTCCCTCAAATTCAAATTCGATTACTTCATTTGGAATCCATGGGGTAAACCATCTGAATTCGTAATGCACCCCATCGATAGCCATAAATTGCTTGGCTACAAAACCTTTCAATTCTGCATTTTCAATAATGGCCATGGTGTTGTACACCTGATCCTGAATCCTCACGGGCAATCCCACCGCTACTGTCAGATCATAACAGTGAGGGATAAGCAGCGCGAGTTGCGCCAATGCTTTTTTTGGGTACCAATAACTTAAAAATAGGTCTTCGCTGCCGTAGCCAGTGATTGCTACTTCCGGAAAGCAGAGGATTTCTGCCTTTTGATTTCGGGCTTCTTTGACAGCCCAGATGATTCGTTCAAGGTTACCTTTCCAGTCTAACGGAGTTTGATTCAGCGTCGCAGCAGCAATTTTAATAGCGGACATTCAAATGGGGATAGGCTGTAAATTTACTTGGTTAAGTTGCAATTTTGAGGATTTCGCAGGCATTTTTTGAGGCTTCTTGCTCAGCCTTCTTTTTAGTTGGTCCCTTGCCTTGTGCTACGGTCTCATTTTCTACCTGGAGTTCGACGACGAATTCTTTATATCGTTGATTTCCATGTATTTGTACTACTTTATATTCGATTTGTTTGTTCACTTTTTGGGACCATTCAATAATCTTGCTTTTATAATTGGTCGTGGTAGCTATCATATCATCAACATCCATATGGAGCAAAATCCTATTTAAAATGAAGGACTTAGTGAATTGATAGCCTTTATCCAAATAAACTGCGCCTATAAAGGCTTCCAAAATATCTCCGAATAAAGATTTATTGCCTGTAAAATTACGGTCTCCGATTTCCAGATCCAGGACTTTTTTAAGTCCGATCTTAATTCCTGTCTGATTGAGATTTTCCCGATTTACCAACTTAGATCTGGTTTCGGTAAGAAATCCCTCATCTCGATAAGGGTATTTGAGAAAAAGATATTCAGCTACGATCGTACCTAAGATCGCATCTCCCAAAAATTCAAGACGTTCGTTTGAAATTTTGAAACCTTTGGAAGTCTCTTCTCCAAGGCCTGAGGGGGTAAGCGAGAGTTTGTAAAGTGACAAATTAAAAGGCCTGCTTCCCAACATCATTTTGATGGAAGAAGCAAGCCTTCTGTCTTTTTCGTTCAAGAAAAGAAATTGAATCCCAAGTCTTTGAAACAATTTCAAAATCTGAGTTAATTATATTTTTTGAAAATGACTGAACAGTTATGTCCACCAAATCCAAAGGTATTGCTCAGTGCATAATTAATTTCTCTTTTTTGCGCACTGTTGAAAGTCAGATTCAATCGCTTGTCAAAACTCTCATCATCGGTAAAGTGGTTGATGGTGGGAGGGACCAAATTATTGTTGATGGCATAAATACAGGCTATTGCTTCTATAGCTCCTGCAGCACCCAACAAATGCCCAGTCATGGACTTGGTACTGCTGATATTCATTTTATAAGCATGCTCGCCAAAAACTTTTTCTATTGCTTTGGTCTCACTCACATCTCCCAATGGTGTGGATGTACCGTGAACATTGACGTAATCGATAGACTCTGGCGAAAGACCTGCGTCTTCCAAGGCAATTTGCATCACGCTACTTGCTCCTAACCCTTCAGGATGAGGTGCGGTGATGTGATTTGCATCAGCTGTCATACCTCCACCTACTAACTCCGCGTAGATCTTGG
>CAZFSC010000146.1:0-8549 GCA_964521585.1 uncultured Limnohabitans sp. | reverse complement strand
TGGGGTTATTCCCGGGAGAGTAGGTCGCCGCCTCATTTATTCAAAGCCTTTCAGCAAAACTGAAAGGCTTTTTTCGTTTTAGGTGTCGGGAAGATAATTAGAACAGATAAGTCCTTTTCGGATTTGGAAACATTGCCTCATCTTCAAAAAATAAAATCTTGAATAGAGGTATTTTACTCTTTTAAAAATCGGATCCAGCCCATATAAAGATGTTTGAATCTGGTGGATTAGATTTTCTGGTTCAGGTTATGGCTGATGATCTCGAGACAATATGAAATTACTCTTTTCATTTTTAGAATAATATTGCAGATTTGCATCAAACCTGATTGAATGTCTATTTTATTTAAAAACCTCAGAACTGTCGATTCAAAAGGATTATCTGATCCAAAAGATTTTTTATTCAAAGACAGGCTGCTCAAAGAAGTTAAGTCTGCTGATTCTCCAGAGGTAGACAAGATAATTGATGCGACAGGCAAATATCTGTCAAAAGGATGGGTGGATTTAAGATGTGGATTAGGAGAACCAGGTTTAGAGTACAAGGAAACTATTCAGAGCTTAGCTCTTTCCATGCAGTCCAGCGGTTTTGCAGCAGCCGTTATCATGCCCAATACACAGCCCACCGTCCAATCTAAAGGAGATGTGGAATATATAGCAAATCGAGCCAGGCAATTCAGTCCTGAATTTATTATTCAAGGAGCTGTTACTAAAAATACCGAGGGTGAAGATTTGACTGAAATTCTGGATATGAATATTCAATCAGGTGTGAAAATTTTTGGAGAGGGCCTCAAACCGCTTTCAAATGGTGATCGATTTATGAAAGTCAGTCAATACCTTCAAAAATTCGATGGGATACTTTTTGATCATTCCTACGATCCCTTACTGGCTATTTTTGGTCAAATGCATGAAGGCGATAATTCCACAATGCTAGGCATGAAAGGAATTCCAAATCTGGCTGAAGATGTGGCAGTACAGCGAAATGTTGAGATCTTGAAATATACCGGAGGGCGGACCCATTTTCAGACAGTAAGTTCTGCAAAAAGTGTGGATCTCATCCGGAAAGCTAAAGCGGATGGGTTGAAAGTGACCTCAGATGTCAGCATTTACCAACTGATATTCTCTGATTATGATTTAATGGATTTCGATTCAAATTTAAAAGTTAAACCCCCGTTCCGTGGTGACGCTGATCGTAAAGCCTTGATTCAAGGGCTAAAAGATGGTACCATTGATGCAATTGTATCAAATCATCAGCCGGAGGATTTTGACTCCAAATTCATGGAGTTTGACCTTGCCCAATTTGGAATGGCTGGATTGCAGACTTTTCTCCCTGCGATGGTGAAATTAGAGCCAGAACTGGGATGGGATTTATTACTGAAAAAAATTACTGAAGGTCCTCGTTCTATCATTCCACAAGACTTAGAAGAGTCTTGGACGATTTTTGATCCCAGTACGAGATGGGTCTACGATGAAAAAACCAATAAATCGCTCTCCTCAAACAATCCTTGGTATGGGAAAGAATTACAGGGAAAAGTTGAATACGTGATTCAAAAAGGGCAAGTAATTCAAGTCAATGTCTAGGTATTTCAAAACAGCCTATCAGTTTGGAAGTTTGGGTGGGATCTTAAGTGTTTTGGCATTTATAACTCTTTCGTTTTTTTACCTCGATCCTACCAATCTTACCCTACTTTTTGGTTATGTAATTACTCCGATAGCAATATTTCTCGCTCTTAAATTTTTCAAGGAATATGCAAATTCAGGTTATTTGTCCTTTTCGGAGGGGATGTCAGTGGGCTTTGTGACTTATATCCTTATTGCCTCAATTTCTACCCTTGGCATTTTGATTTTTCTTGTGGTTTCACCAGATTTATTTGAGCAAATAAAACTTTCCAAATTAGAAGTGCTTGCAAAAGGTAAGGAGACAATTTTATCTCAGGTTGGAGAAAGTTCCTTTGAGGCAACTGTTGCCAGTATTCAAGAAATGACGAAATTGGACGTTGCAATCAATGATGGTCTTTGGAAAATCATTCCTGGTTTGTTTTTCACTATTATTATATCAATTATTTTAAGAAAAAACCCTAACTAAAAAACTTATGGAAGAGTCGCAATCACCTTTTCAAGCAGCAGTTAAACCTGGTCTTACAATGGGATTAATCTCCCTTGCTGTTACGTTTATTGCCTATTTTATCGATCCCACCCTTTTAGCTTCAGGTTGGTTTGCCTTGGTAGCACTTGTGATCTTTTTTGCCTTGATTATTTATTTCGGAAAGCAATATCGAAGCGAACTGGGTGGTTATATGACTTTCGGTACAGCTTTTAATTTCAGTTTTATCGCTATTTTGATCTCAGGTTTTATCGGCTTGATCGGGCAGCTTTTACTCTTTCATGTAGTAGACCCTGAATTACCTAAGCTATTGGCTGATAGTTCATTTCAGACTACAGTTGCTATGATGGAGCGGTTTGGAGCTTCTGCTGATTCCATCCCACCGGCTCAATTGGAAGAGATGCGACAAACTACTTTGAATAACTTTTCAGTGATCGGTCAGATCAAAGGATTTGGGATTGGAATCATATTTTACGCAATAATTGCATTAATTTTGGGGGCTATTCTAAAGAAAAGGGATAAGTCACTCGATTATTAAACTATGCTCCAGATTTCCGTCGTCATTCCTGTATTCAACGAAGAGGAATCTTTACCAGAATTAACCAATTGGATTAGCCGGGTCATGAAAGACCACGGCTTTTCTTATGAGGTCATCTTGATCAATGACGGAAGTTCTGACCGCTCTTGGGATATTATTCAGGCTCTGGCCGAAGAGCGAAATGAAATCAAAGGGATAAATTTTACCAGGAATTATGGTAAATCTGCTGCGTTGGATGCAGGATTTAATAAGTCTTCCGGAGAAGTGGTGATTACCATGGATGCAGATTTGCAGGATAGTCCTGAAGAAATTCCCGAATTGTTTCGAATGGTCAAAGAGGAAGGTTTTGATGTGGTTTCAGGCTGGAAAAAAGAGCGTCATGATCCCATTTCCAAGACAATTCCATCACGATTTTTTAACGGAGTGACCAGATGGATCTCCGGAATAAAACTCCACGATTTCAACTGTGGCCTGAAAGCCTACCGACTGAAAGTCGTTAAGAATATTCAGATTTATGGGGAAATGCATCGCTATATTCCTTTACTGGCCAAGTGGAATGGCTTTGGTAAAATCGGTGAAAAGGTAGTTCAGCACCAAGCCCGAAAATATGGGGTTTCCAAATTTGGGATTGAGCGGTTTTTAAATGGCTTTCTGGATTTGATATCAGTCTCTTTCGTGCATCGGTACAAGAAAAAACCTATGCATTTCTTTGGATTACTAGGGACAATTTCATTTTTGACTGGATTTTTGATCACCTGCTGGCTGATCTTTCAAAAGGTCTATGGCCTCAGTCAGGGGTTAAAAGTCAGAGAGATAGTTGATCAGCCTTTGTTTTTCTTGGCTTTGGTCGCCCTGATTATCGGAGTGCAGCTCTTTGTGACGGGCTTTATTGCAGAATTGATGACCTCCAATCAATCAAAGGAAACCGAATACAAAATAGACGAGGCCATTAATTTTGACTTTTGATGTTTTTTTCGGTGATCATACCGGTTTACAATAGACCATCTGAATTGGACGAATTGTTAAACAGCCTCCTCAAACAAAATTATTCCCAGTTTGAAGTAGTAGTAATTGAGGACGGTTCTCGGATCAGTTCTCAATCAGTTGTAGAACAATACCAACTCCAACTCGATATTACTTATTTAAGCCAAAAAAATCTTGGTCAAGGATTCGCCCGCAACTACGGGATGCGAGAAGCTAAAGGAGATTTTTTTGTGATCCTGGATTCGGATGTAATTCTACCTCCAGACTATCTAAAGATGTTGGCTCACGCAATTACCAGTAAAAATTTGGATGCTTTTGGAGGACCAGATGCTGCAGCCGAAGATTTTTCTCCTTTGCAAAAAGCAATGGATTTTGCAATGACCTCCTTTTGGACCACCGGAGGAATCCGGGGAAAATTAAAAGATCCTTCCAAATATCAGGCAAGGGGGTTTAATATGGGCGTGTCTAGGGAAGTATTTAATAAAACCGGGGGGTTCTTGGATCCAAACCGAGGAGAAGACATTGAGTGGAGCATTAGGATCAAAAAAGCCGGATTCAAACTAGAATTAGTCCAAGAGGCTTTTGTGTTTCATAAGCGGAAAAACACCCTCGGTTCATTTGCAAAACAGGCATTTTCCTTTGGAAGAAATCGGGTAAATGTTTCACGATTTCATCCAGAGGCCATTAAATTGGTTCATTGGATGCCTGTGTTTTTTCTGTTGTTTATACTTTCTATTATTTTCAATACTCTTTTTTTTCAATTTTGGATCATACCTCATTTACTCCTTTTTGGAATTTGGGCCGGATTAGTGATTTACGATGCGAGCAGGAAATACCGATCCATTCTGGTAGGAGGCTTGGCGCTGCTCACTTCAATAATTCAACTTTGCTGCTACGGGATAGGATTGGTTTCTGAATTTTTGGTAAAAAAACTCAGAGGCTAGATACCTTTTTTGCAAACAAATATCGTTTCGTCCGGAGCTAAAGCATACCGCTTCACTGTCTCTTGATCCAACTCCTTAACAAATTTATTTTCTTCGATTGCCAAACCGGATTTCCGAAGTCTTTCCGCATAATCTTTTCCAAATTTCCTTACGTGATCGCGTTGTCCGAAGAGACGTTCCCGTTCTGCCGGATCAGTGATCCGCTTGTCTTCAATGGTGAACGGAATATTATAAACAGGCGATTGAAGAATGCCCCATCCCGATGGTTTGAGCACTCTATTAAATTCTGAACAAGCTTTCAAATCATCTTCAACATGCTCTAAGACATGATTGCAGAATACTACATCAAATGTATTTTCAGGAAATGGTATTTGATGTACATCCATTTTTATTTTTGCCAATGGGGACTCAATATCGGCTGTAATGTATTCCAGATTCGAAAGGGCTTCAAATCTATTGATAAAACAATGCTCTGGAGCAATATGAAGAACCTTGAGGTTCGCATTGAAAAAGTCTGTTTTTTCTTTTAGAAAAAGCCACATCAATCGATGTCTCTCTAGGGCAAGACAATTTGGACAAAGGGCATTTGGCCTGGCAATACGGCCATAGGGAAGAAATTTACTGTATTTGCTATCACAAACTGGGCACTGGACTTGATCACCTCGATTGATCAAAGCTAAAGCCTTCATCACCAAAGGACTGACTCGTTGTAAAAGAGGTCTGGGAACGTATCTGATAACAAAACTAATAATCGATTTCATAAGCACTTTTAATTCTTTTGCAAGTTAATCAATGCCGCTGAAGCACTCTAGAGAATTGGATAGTTTTGGAATTTTACATTTTTTAGCAAAATCATGAAGATTATTTTATTGTTTACACCTGTTGAATCAGTATTTTAGTTTGACTAAATAAAAGCTTTTCAAAAGAACTTCTGTATGAAATTAAAACAACCCCTATTTTTTGTCTCAATTAGTCTTATTCTTAGTTTTTATCTGGTTATTAATGAGTCGAAGGCACAGGAATCTGCCACATTTACGCTAAAGGAAATGGTCCAACGCGCCAAAGAAATATCCCCATCTTCACTCAGGGCGCAGACAAGGAAGGAGAATAGTTACTGGCAGTTCCGTTTGTTCAAATCCAATTATAATCCTCAGCTTCGACTTTCTGGCACTATTCCGAGCTACTCACAGTCTTTTAATAGCGTCACCCAGCCAGATGGATCCATTCGTTTTTTGGAGGTTAGGCAAAATTTCATGGATTTGGAATTAGGACTTCAGCAGGTCATTTCGCCTACGGGCGGGATACTTTCGGTAAATTCATCTACGAATCGTTTTGATAATTTTTTGGCTAGTGGTGGTAACCCACAGACTCGGTACTCTGGGGTTCCTGTTAATGTGAGACTTCAGCAGCCTATCTTCGCCTATAACCCCTATAAATGGGATAAAAAAATCCAGCCTCTCGTATTTGAAGAGAGTAAGCGTGCCTTTGTACAGGAGATAGAAGAAGTCTCTTACTTCACGACACAATTGTTTTTTGACTACCTGATTGCTCAGGTAAACTTGGAGATAGCCACGGTCAACCTCAAGAATACGGAAGAGATTTTTGGTATCGAGCGAAAACGATATGAAATTGGGACAACCACGGAAGATCGCTTACTTCAGGTGGAGCTCCAGGCATTGCAGGCTAAACAGGATTTGGCACAAGCCAAGCTGGATTTAGAAGGATCATCCTTTGCGGTTAATTCATTTATAGGTTTGAATCAAACTTCAAAGATCACCTTGATTTCTCCGACAGAAATACCGGTTTTTGAGGTGGATGTCAACCAGGCGATTGAGCTGGCTTTTGCAAACCGTGCAGACGCACTTGCATTTGATCGAAGAAAATTGGAGGCGGAAGCTTTGGTTGCCCAGGCGAAAGGCCAGCGGATCGGAGCCAATCTCAATGCCAGCTATGGCTATAATAATGCGGCTTTTAACTTTGGAGATTTATACACTAATCCAAATACCCAAGCTTTGGTGAATTTGGGGATTTCAGTGCCGATACTGGATTGGGGTAGAAATAAAGCAAGAATGTCTCAGGCCGAAGCAAATCAACGGCTGGTGGAATATACTGTTGAACAGGATATTATCAATTTTGAGCAGGAGATTTTTACAAAAGTGAAAAATTTTATCATGATGCGGGAGCGGCTGAATGTCACCCAGCTTTCAGATCAAGTAGCTCAGCGGCGCTACGATATTGCATTAAAAAGATATCAAACCGGAAATGTGACTATCACTGATCTTAACATTGCCCAAAATGAAAAAGACTCTAATAAAAGAGCCTTTTTCAATTCATTGAAGGATTACTGGATGGCATATTACGAGTTACGTGCCTTGACTCTGTACGATTTCGAAGCCGGAAGATTACTCTATACCACCGAGCCAGAATAGACTCTTCGTTATTCCTAATTATTCTGGTGAATCATTTTTAGGAAGCCTTCCTGCTTTTTTAAGTGCTTCGCGTATGATCCATTCCAATTGTCCATTCGTGCTTCGAAATTCATCCGAAGCCCATTTTTCTACTGCACTCATCATCTTTTCATCTAGCCTTAGGGCAAAGGCTTTTTTAGCTGCCATTTTTAATCCTCCTTCCAGTTTTCAAGATAAGCCCGGAGTTCATTTGCTTTTAAAGTTCCAATCATGATTTTCTTCCTTTTGCCCACATCCAGTAAAATCCCTTCTGTACCGGTGATGCTGTAGGCTTTTGTAGTGCTATTGCCTTTAAAGCCCCATCCTCCGTAATCGAGCAAGGGACTGTAATTTATCACCTCAATCGATTTGATTTGCTCCCTTGGGAATTTTCTCCAAGACCTAATGAATGGGAAAAATCGAAAGCTAACTCCGGTATCATCAATTCTTGTTTCCAGTTTCAGATTGAAAATCAATAGGAAAACAAGTGCTAAAGTGGCAACTACCACGGCTAGTGCAATACCGCTTTCACTCTTGTCTTCAGCTTGGTAAAGTAGGACAAGCAGGAGAATCAGGGTAGGTAATTCGACTAAGATCAGAAAATAGATCAACCAGGTGCCTCTGTAAGTTTGTTCTTCTTTGAAGATACCAAGTGCCATGTTTATGTATTTAATGTTCCTACATTTAATACAGGGGAAGCACTTTTATCAGAACAAAGAACGACCATGAGATTGGACACCATGACAGCTTTTTTCTCATCATCAAACTCGATAATCTCTTTGAGTTTAAGGTCTTCCAAGGCCATTTATACCATGCCAACGGCTCCTTCTACGATCTTTTGTCTCGCTGCCACGATTGCAGTGGCTTGCTGACGCTGCAGCATGGCAGAGGCGATCTCAGACGCATAGGCCAAATGAGAAATTCGCGCTTCAATCACATTGATACCAGCATGTCCCAATCGATCGCTTATTTCTTGTTCAAGCGAATGATTTACCTCTTCTACACCTGAGCGTAATGTGAGTTCTTCATTTTCAGCTTCAAAGTCATCGTAAGGGTAAAGTCCAGCCATTTTTCGAATCGCAGCGTCAGATTGTAGATGAACGAAATTTTCATAATCGTCCACATCAAATGTAGCCTTGAACGTATCGGCTACTTGCCAAACGACAATTGTTCCAATCATGACAGGATTTCCAATTTTGTCATTGACCTTGACTGGTTTATTTTCAAAGTTTCTGACTCTCAGAGAAATTTTCTTCTTGGTCATAAAAGGATTTACCCAGAAAAATCCACTTGCCTTGACGGTGCCTTTATAATCCCCAAATAAAAGCAGAACCATTGCTTTGTTAGGCTCTACTATAAAGAACCCGGGCAAAACCAGCACAAACAATACTACAGCTGTAATCCCCAAGGCGATCTGATCGGCCATAAAGCTGAAAACAGCTGCCGGGATAAGGGCCAGTGCCACTACGATAAATAGATAGCCTGAGAGAGGTTTGATTATTTTTTCCATTTCATTATGATGTTATATTGATATCATA
>CAZFSC010000145.1:0-8571 GCA_964521585.1 uncultured Limnohabitans sp. | reverse complement strand
AATTTTAAAAACGAAATGCAATTGATGAATTGGGAATACCTCTGAAATGGGTTTACTGATATTTATTTCCTAAGACTTTAAAAAATATCAGATCAATTCATTCCCAATGTTTTCTCCGGAGCATCTTTGACTAATCTAAAACCAACATTGGAGGTGCCGCTGTCAAAAGATTGACCTTGTCTGGCGGAGGGTCGGTAATTCACGCAGTAGTTTTCCGCACAAAGATAGGATCCCCCTTTGATGACACGTTCTTTCGCATAAGGATTGGTTGGATTGTAACAGGGATTCATACCGGCATCCAATTTTGGTGCTTGACCTGCTATTCTTGCAAATTTCAAAGCATCGAACCAGTCATCAGTCAATTCCCAGACATTCCCGATCATATCATAAAGCCCGAATGAATTTGGTGCAAAAGATTTGGCAGGGGATGTTCCTATATACCCGTCAGCTCCGAGATTTTCATTCGGGAAATTTCCCTGAAATGTATTGGCGAGGAATTGTCCGTTTGGAGTCAATTCATCTCCCCAAGCGAAGCGTTTGCCATTTGCGCCACCTTTTGCGGCAAATTCCCATTCGATTTCGGTGGGAAGTCTTTTGCCTGCCCATTCTGCAAAAGCCACCGCATCGTCATAAGCTACATGTACTACGGGATGATTTTCACGGCCATCGATAGAACTTCCTGGCCCTTCTGGATGTCTCCAATTCGCACCAGCCACCCAAGTCCACCACAGAGAAATATCCTCCATGGGTACCGGATGGGATGGTGGGGTAAAAACCAGTGATCCTGCTACCAATAATTCCTCGGCTGGCTTGGGTGTACCGGGAGGTAATTGCTGCTTCAGGAGTTCCCAATCCGGTTTGACCTCCGCTAACGTAACATACCCGGTTTCTTCCACAAATTTTGAAAATTCAGCGTTGGTCACCTCATGAGTATCCATCCAAAACCCGCTGACTGATAGTTCTACAGCAGGTTTTTCAGCAGGATATGCTTCCATTTCATCTGTGCCCATCACAAATTTCCCACCTGGAATCCAGACCATTCCTTCTTGATTTATAGAGGGTTCTGGCTGAGAAGAAATAGTTATTTCCTCTTCATTCATCGAAGAATCGCCTTTATCCGAATTACAGGATACTATGATCAATACTAATAAATGGAAGATTGAGATGTGCCTAAACATGGATTTTTTCGGATTTTTCTAAAAGTAAAAGATTCTCTTAGATTTTTTAATCTTCTCGAAAACGAATATCGACTGGATATAGATTTGCGCAAAAAAAAGCGGCAAATGCCGCTCCTTTTATTCTTTTGCAGCTGAAGCTGCATGTAATTTCCCGAGTTCCTGATCGATCGTCCATAGTCCGACACCAGCCTCTCCGATGATTTCGAATAGCTCAAGTGCTCTTCGGGACATCGTTTCCTCCTCGCGCTGCTCTGTCACATACCATTGCATAAAGCTAAACGTCGCAAAATCTTTTGCAGAAAATGCGTGATCTACAATATTGTTGATCGATTTAGTCACTTTGATCTCATGCTCAAGAATCAGTTCAAACACCTCACGAAGAGAATTGAAATGATGTCTGATCCCGGTGATTTCTGGTTGTATCGCATGGCCTCCAGCTTCATTGATGTACTGAAATATTTTCATCATGTGCATGCGCTCCTCATCAGCATGGGTATAAAGATATTTTGAAGCATTCTCATATCCCATCATATGACACCAGGATGCCATGGATAGATAATATGCGGATGACTTTCCTTCCATCTCTACTTGCTGATTCAGCAATTTCTCTGTATCCTCCAAAAGCGAACGCTGTAGCGTTACTATTTCTTTTTGTTTCATAGTCGTTTCATTGTGTGATGATAAACTAAATATAAACAGTATAGTTCCTCAACGCGCTTTTTTAGATCAATTTGGAATTGATTTAATTAAATTTTCAACGGGATAGCGGCGTCGGAAAAACAGCCAAACTTTCTTCTCCTCCTTCCGCAACGGACTGCACTGCAAAGAAATAATTGTCTTTGGAATAGGGAAGTGTCATGCTGGTCTCAGTTGTATAGAATTTTTTCTCCCACATCGGAGAGGAAGTCTCGCGCATAAGCACATAATAACCTTTCGCTTTACCGATTTTAGGAGCATCCCAGAGTAAAACGGATTTATTTGACAATCCTCTTACATCGATTTGAACATTTTCAGGAACACCTGCGGAATTGGCGAGATTGCTCAGTGAAGCCAAATTGACTGCAGTCACTTTTCTGAGGTATTCAAAATCCATGAATTCTGGTAAATCACCGTATTGTATCCCGTTTTCTACTCTCACATTTTCATGTTGATGATAGAAATTTTCGTTCATTTCTGATATCCTTACCGCCGTGAATCCATTTCTGGCAAAGGCAGTTTGATCGCCTCCCCTGAGGAAACGGTCACTTCTATAAATCAATTTTACTTCAAATTGATCTACATATCGCTCACCGATTTCTTTGACATACCTGGCAAGCTGTCTCGATCTGCTGTCGTTCTCAGCATTGGTGTAGGCTCGTAATCTGGCTTGCTGTTCGGTTTCAAAGGCAGGAATAGTCTCAGAGAAAACCCGCATTTTGAGGTTGTCCCTGATCAGTGTTTCGGATGAATGGCTGTTTCCGATGATGTCATTGTTCAGTACACCCACAATGTTCCAGCCTTGTTCCTTGGCTTTATTTGCGAGGTAGGTTGCTCCTTTGAGTCCTTCTTCTTCACCGGTAAATGCAACGAAAAGGATCGTGGCAGAAAATTTCTCTCCAGCTAAGATTCGTGCCGTCTCCATCACTGCGGCAGTTCCGCTTCCATCGTCATTTGCTCCCGGGGCAATGCCATCTGCATCCATGACATCTTTGTTTCTGGAATCCATGTGCCCGGAAATAACAAAAATCCGGTCATCGGAAGGATTCGTGCCTTTCAGAGTGGCGATGACATTTGCAGCTGGGGAGTCTTGGGTGATTCTTCGGCCATCTGCAGGAATAATGAAGTTTTCGATCTCAGCGGTCATCCTTCCCTCTGACTGCTTTGCAAATTCATTGAATTTACCCAAAACATAACGCTGAGCAGCAGGCATTCCTGTCTCTTCATTTCGGTTCAGGGTATGTCGCGTGGTAAATGAAGCTAGAGTTCGAACATATTTTTCAAGAGAATCCGCGGATACCTTGGCTACCAAGGAAGCTATTTCGGGATCTCGGTGGGTGATAGTCTGCGCTGAAAGCGAATGTGCTGCTACCGCTAAGATTAGCGTAAGTAATTTTTTATACATGGTTGAGTCTGATTTATTCGATTGGTTTAAATTTAGGGCAATATGTTTATTGCCAAATCAAAATTTACATGAATAACATCCCGAAGCCAAAAACTGGCGAATATGCTGAATATTACAGTCGGTATCTAAGTTTAAATTCATCTGATTCCTACAGCGATCAAATCCACTCGCAAATTGAAAAATGTATCGATTTGTTCAAATCTAAAGATCGGGAGTGGGCAGATAAGCCCTACGCACCTGGTAAGTGGACTCCAAAAGAAGTTTTGGGTCATATTATTGATACTGACCGGATCATGACTTTTAGGGCGCTTTGTTTCGCAAGGGGAGAGCAATCGGCTTTACCGGGATTTGATCAGGACCCCTATGTATCGAATGCCCATTTTGACCAAGTGGCTATCGAGGATTTGCTGGAGGATTTTAAGAATCAGCGGAGGGCTTTGCTTTCCATGATCAAAACTTTACCTCCTGAATCTCTATCAAATATCGGTCAAGCTAGCGGCAATCCCGTTTCTCCGAGAGCATTATTTTGGATTATTACCGGTCATTTCGAACATCATTTCACCATCTTAAAAGAAAGATATTAATCCTGATTTTGGCTTTAAAAAAAATATCATTGACCGAAATTTACTCCAAAAGCAGGTTTGGGTCATGATTTAGATATTTCAGGAAAAAATTAAAATCACATGCAAATTCAAATTACCACTATTGATTCTTTTGCCGAAAAGGCTTTTTCAGGCAATCCAGCTGCCGTATGTTTACTGGAAAGACCATTATCCAAAGCTGAGATGCAGTCCATTGCTATGGAAATGAATCTCTCTGAAACTGCATTTGTCGAGCGAACGGATAAATCAGGGGTTTTCGGACTAAGATGGTTTACACCCACTTTGGAGATCGATCTTTGTGGCCATGCTACACTGGCTTCTGCTTTCTGGATGTTTGAATCAGGCTGGGCTAAACCAGATTCAACCATTCATTTCCAAACTTTGAGTGGGGAATTAATCGTCAAAAAATCAGGCGATTTTCTGGAAATGGATTTTCCCTTGTTAGCAACTTCCAAGGCCTCTCATCCTTTTTATAAAGAAGAGTTCATGGGAAAAAGGATTGTAAATGCCGCTCAATTGAAGAAAAATTGGATCTTGGAGCTAGAGGATTACAGCGCAGTGGAGAGCCTGATTCCCGACTTTGATTCCATTGCAAAAAACAGTGAAGAGGGGATTATCATTACCGCCAAAGGCAAAGATGATTTTGATATTTACAGTAGGTTTTTCGGCCCAAATGTAGGAGTTCCCGAGGATCCGGTCACAGGTTTTGCGCATTGCGCGCTGCTGGATTATTGGCATAAGCGGACAGGCAAAAAAGAATTGAAAGCTTATCAGGCTAGCAAAAGAGGAGGAGAAATTCACTTGGAAATGAAAGAAGACCGCGCTATAATCAAAGGAAAGGCTGTGAAAGTCCTGTCTGGAACTCTGGAATTTTAGATTTAAGATCCAATGCGGAACAAAGGATAAAGATTTGATTTCAGTCTTTGTTTGCAGTTAATTAATTCCATTAGTGTAATTCTCCATGAAGTTTAATAATGAACTTGTAGATTCAGAATTATAAAAGAACCAATCAATCCATGAAAAAACTAAATTTAACATTACTCTTGATTTTCTGCCTCTCGGTGGCCAATGCTCAAACAGAGCGACAGATCGAGGTGGAATCTAAAGTCGAATCGTCACATGAAACTACGATCAAAGGTAAAAAAGTACCTTACCGCGCCACAGCTGGCACACAGCCGGTTTGGAATGAAAAAGGCAAGCCAATCGCGTCATTGTTTTATACCTATTATGAGCGTACCGATATCACGGATAAAAAAAATCGACCTTTAGTTATTTCATTCAATGGTGGCCCTGGATCTGCTTCGATCTGGATGCATCTTGCCTATACCGGTCCGGTGGTATTGAATATCGACGATGAAGGTTATCCGGTTCAGCCCTATGGTACTAAATCCAATCCACACTCGATCCTTGACGTGGCTGATATTGTCTATGTTGATCCAGTGAACACCGGGTATTCCCGAATCGTGGATGATGAAGTGTCAAAAGCTACTTTTTTCGGAATCAATTCTGATATTAAATACCTAGCAGATTGGGTGAATACCTTTGTGACCCGACAGAATCGCTGGGCTTCCCCCAAATACCTTATAGGAGAGAGCTACGGTACTACCCGGGTAGCAGGATTAGTATCTCAGCTCCAAAATGCCCATTGGATGTATTTCAACGGAGTGATCCTGGTATCTCCTACAGATATGGGAATCGAAAGAGGCGGGCCGGTGAAAATGGCTAACTACCTCCCTTATTACACTGCGACTGCATGGTATCACAAGCAGTTGCCGGCAGATCTTCAGAGCAAAGATCTTGACCAGATTTTGCCGGAGGCAGAGGCCTTTGCAGTAAATGAACTACTTCCCGCCATGGTCAAAGCAGGAAGTCTCACGGATTCAGAGCGTGATGCAGTTGCCACCAAAATGTCTCGCTATTCAGGAATCAGTAAGGAAGCAATTCTCAATCATAACCTGATGGTTCCGACCAGCTTTTTTTGGAAAGAATTGCTTCGCGATGAAGGTTATACTGTAGGTAGATTAGATTCGCGTTATCGAGGAATCGACCGAATGGATGCTGGAGATCGCTATGATTTTGATCCTGCCTTGACTTCCTGGAATCATGCTTTTGCCCCAGCTTTCAACATTTATGTGCGGAACACATTGGAATATAAAACAGATTTAACCTATAATCTTTTTGGCCCGGTATCTCCCTGGGATCGGTCCAATGAGTCTACCGGCTACGATTTAGGAACTGCGATGCGCCAAAACCCTTACCTGCATACGATGATTCAATCAGGCTATTTCGATGGTGGAACGGATTATTTCAATGCCAAGTATTCTCTGAATCATATTGATCCCACCGGAAAAATGGAAGACCGAACTTCCTTCAAAGGTTATCGAAGTGGTCACATGATGTATTTGAGAGCGGAAGATCTCGCTACTTCAAATGAGGATATTCGACAGTTTATCCAAAAATCCATGGTAGCTCCGGGCGTGCCGGCGAAGTATTGAGTAGCTGAGTTTTGACTTAGATTCATTTATTATCAGGAAGCATGGGAGATATTCTCATGCTTTCTTTATTTCAAGTCCTCGAGAAGCTGATTTTTGAAAGTTTCATAACTGTTTATTCTATCATTTTCTAAGAGAATCCCAATCAAATGGAAAATATCCTTGGCTTTTTTACCCTCTTTGCGGAGCGACCTTACAGAGAGGGCGTCTTCTGATTTCGAAAGTTTTTTATTGTTCTTTCCTTTCAAAATGCGATGATGATAAAAGGTAGATTCGAGGAAAGCCTGGCTTGAAAGCTTATCCGCCAAAGCCAATTGTGCCAATGATGAGCTGTGCAAGTCTTTGCCACGAACAATCAAATCGACTCCAAAATGGATATCATCAATCAGCGAGGTTAGTTGATAAGCAGGAAGGCGATCTTTTTTCCTAAGAATAAAAAAAGCAATATCCTGGGGAAGAGTATAAGTTTTTTCCTTCTGATCTGGGTAAGACTTCATTGTCACAAAATCTGTCTCAAATGCATTGAATCGCCAAGCCATATCTTTTCGATCCAACGGAATTCTACGATCCTGGCAATGTCCCAAATAATATCCACTGGAATCCATTTCCTGGATTTTTTTTCTGGAGCAATCACAGGCAAATACTACATTCAGTTCCCTCAATTTCTCCAAAGCGGATTCGTATTTCCGCATCCGGTGGATTTGAGACCACTCACTTTTGAACTCCGACAGATTTCTGGGCCCTTGGTCGTAGCTCAGTTCCATGAAATCCAAGGAGTCAAAAATATCTTGCACATATTCATCCCGATAGCGATCACGATCCAAGTCATCGATCCGAAGCAGGATTTTAGACTGTTCAATCTCTGCGAGCACTTTGGTCACCAGAAAAGAATAAATATTGCCTAAATGAAGAAATCCACTTGGGGTAGGGGCAAAACGCGTGAGTTTGAAATTCATTTTCCGAAATTAAGTAGATTCAAGAAAATTAAAACTATGAAGAAATACCTCCTTTTATTAATTCTCCTCATTGCGTTTGGCTGTAATGCTCCTTCAGAAAAATTGACTGGGCCGGAACTGATACAAAAATCCATCGAATATCATGATCCAAATCAAGTCTGGCCTAAACTGAGAGCCACATTCAGATTTACAGACAGTCTACCGGCCCCCCGGGAATCAAGAACTTATGCTGTGAGCTTTGACAATCGTCTTTCTAAAATGGTCTATCGAAATCAGGATTTGAATTACATCGTTTGGAATGATTCCGTTCAGGTTTTCAAAGGAGAAATCGAAAAAGAGCGTGCCTTACGGATGCGGAATTATTATACCTATCTCTGGGGGTTGCCTATGAAATTAAAGGATCCAGGAACAGTCATAGATCCTCATGTCAGATCCGAGGAAATAAATGGAAAACGCTTTCATGTCGTTCGGGTTCCTTACGAAAAGGACGTTTGGTATTTCTATCTGGATCCTGAAACTTACCGGATGGAGGCTTATAAGTTTTATCAGGATGAACCCAATCAAAAGGGGGAAATTATTTACTTGGATGGGACCAGGGAGTTTGGTGGAATGCGTATTCCTGCGAACAGAACATGGTATCGGACCGAGACTCCGGAATTTTTGGGAACTGATCAATTGATGGAAATCCAAGCTATGCAATAGGATTATCGTGCTTAAGGTTCTTTAACGGCCAATATTTCTTTTAAAAATATAAAGCCCATAATTTTCGATCAATGAAAAAATGGGTTATTGGCTTTTTCTTTTTTTTGGATGCCAGTCTTGCATTCGGACAGTTATCTTATTCAGGCAATATTCTGGATTCGAACGATAAGAAATATCTGGAAGGGGTGTTGGTAAGTGTCTTGGGTAAAACTGAATATGATTCCACCAATCAACGAGGCTATTTTAATCTTAGGGCAAATGTAGGAGATACCCTTTTAGTGACTTTTCCTGGATTCATAGATCAAAAGATTGCCCTGGGAAGTGAGCGATACCTCATGATTCAGATTCAGGATCGAGCCCGTTTTCTCCCCACTTTTGAAGTTAAATCCGAACCTTACGCCTTTCGGTTTAAAGACGGTAAATTGTCTGTTATAAATCCTGATGAAGTCAGAGAAAAAAATTCCAAGGGGCAGGTCACCGCAGGACCTTCCGGTTCTTCTACCGGTGGAATAGCCATTTATGGAGCTATTTCTTATTTTA
>CAZFSC010000144.1:0-8640 GCA_964521585.1 uncultured Limnohabitans sp. | reverse complement strand
CCACCCTAATTCCAAATGGATTAAGATCTATCCGCATTCCGTCAGTAATCGCATCAACAGCATGCTTGGAAGCGCAATAGACATTCCCGTTTGGATAGACTTCTTTTCCGGCGATGGATCCTATGTTGATAATTGTTCCGCTCTTGCGCTTGGTCATACCCGGGATGATTGCCTTGGAGACATACAGTAATCCCTTGACATTAATATCCATCATGGCATCCCAATCATCCAAGTCTCCGCTTTGGATAGGATCCATACCATGCGCATTGCCGGCGTTATTGATTAACACCTCTATGGCTTGCCACTCCTCCGGGATATTCCCGAGTTTAGTTAATGTGATTTCACGGTCCCGAACATCAAAAGTCAAAGGAAGATAATTTATTCCTTCTGGGAGTTCTGAACGGAGTCCCTCCAGTCTATCGGATCTTCTGCCTGTTCCAATGATATCATATCCTAATTTTGCCAAAGTCAAAGCGGCTGCTTTTCCTATCCCAGAGGTTGCCCCTGTGATCAATGCAATTTTCTTTTTCATAATCGTAAGTTAGAAGATTCTAAAAAAATTGCATTCCATGCATGGCATAAATTACTCTTTCAGCTTTTCAAAAAACAAGAAAAGAAAGAAGATGAGTTTTTGGAAAAAGGAAGTCCTACTGAAAATTCAGATAAAGGGTAATCGACTTTCGCTTGATCGATTCAATGGCATCACGATAGGCTGGGTTCGTATTTTCAGCCTGGTATATATTATTCAATCCATGTGAAAAACGGATCTCAGGAGCAAACTTGAAGTACTTGAAATAAATCTCGAAGCCCATGCCCATTTCTAGGGAAAAATCCTGACCCGTGGTGACCAGATCATCTATATTGGCTTCATCCTGGGTTTTAGTCCGGAAATTATAACTCGCTCCTCCTACCCAGTACATCCGGGTATTGTTGAAACGAATCGAACGATATTTGAAAAGTATTGGCAATTCGATCATAGTAGCCTCCGTGGTCACTATTTCACTATTCGAAGTGGTATTGATGAGATCAGAGGAATTGCCTGGTAAAGTAGGAACCGGGTTGGTAGGATTGGTGAAATAACTGATCTCGGTCTTAAACTCATAAAATCCAACTTTCGGGGTAAAGAGCATTTGAACCTGATCATGAAAACTCAGAATCCCAATAAAGCCCAAGGAAAAACCCGGCGTATAATCTGGGAAAATTGCTCTTACAGTAGGACTGCCCCCGGGATTAAGCAGGAAGGAATCATTGTACTTGATTTGGTAAGTATTCGTATGCCCGGCAAGAAAGAATCCATAGGATAAAGTCTGCCCATCAGAACCGGAAGCACTAGTCAGGCCAAACATTCCCTGTCCAAAGGAAGGAAAGGTAAAAAGACTCAATATCAATAAGGGAGGAATTACTTTACCCCTACGTAAATAGAGCTGATTCCAAAAGTGAGTGATTTGCATAGGTTGCTGGTAAAACCGACTTTTTTCAATACCGCCAAGAATTCTTCTCCAGCCGGAAAAGCCTGTACGGATTCAGGAAGATAAGTATAAGCAGAATTGTCTTTGGATACAATCTTACCGATCTGAGGCAAGATGGTATTGGAATAAAACGAGTATGCTTGCTTCATCGGGAAAGCGGTTGGCTTACTGAATTCGAGAATAACCACTTTTCCTCCTGGCTTCAATACCCGATACATATCCGAGAGTCCTTTCTCCAGATTCTCAAAATTCCTTACTCCAAAAGAAACGATGACAGCATCGAACTTATTATCCTCAAATTGCAATCCTTCCGAATCTCCGAGCTGCAGATCAATGATATGATCCAGTCCCCGCTTTTTCATTTTCTTTCTTCCTTCGGCCAGCATTCCCTCAGAGATATCCACTCCGATGATTTTATCTGGGTTCAGTGCCAAGGCTTCAATTGCAAAATCTCCCGTACCGGTAGCGATATCCAAGATCAATTTTGGCTGATCTTCTTTCAGCATCTTAATGGCTTTTTTTCGCCAGATGATATCAATCCCCAAACTCAATACATGGTTGAGGAGGTCATATTTTGGACTGATGTTGTTAAACATCTCAGCTACCTGAGCTTTTTTGGGGTCTTGCTTATCTTTGTAAGGAACTACGGACATCACGAATCGATCTTTGAAGGCGCAATAATACTCAAGAAACCTGAGTAATGGAAAAATGTTCGCTACGGTGTTGTTCCTTACTCTTTCACTTAAATCCGTACTTTTGCAGTCAAATCCACTGTCATGATTCAGAAAGCTTCATTTGTAATCAGTAATTCCAATCCCGGAAATTGTCCAAAACCCGACCGGGCGGAGATTGCTTTCATCGGTAGATCCAATGTAGGTAAGAGTTCCCTGATCAATATGATCACCGGACAAAAAGGATTGGCAAAGACTTCTCAGAAACCTGGCAAGACACAGCTGATCAATCATTTTCTGATCAATGATCGCTGGTATCTGGTCGATCTTCCGGGATACGGTTTTGCCAAAATAAACGTGAAAGTGAAAGAAGGCTGGCAAAATATGATCAGCACTTACCTGACCAAGCGTGAAAATCTCTGTGGAGTATTTATCCTGATTGACAGCCGGTTGGAACCCCAAAAAATCGATTTGGAGTTTTTACTTTGGTGTGGAACTGAAGGTGTTCCTGCTGCCTTGGTATTTACCAAAGCAGACAAACAATCCAAATCTAAAACAGATGCCAACATCAGGGCTTTCCTGAAGAAAATGACAGAAATATTCGAGGGCGTACCGGATTATTTTATCACTAGTGCTGAGACAGGTATGGGAAAAAAAGAACTTACCGATTTTATTGAAGAGTTGGTCGAAGAGTACGAAAGTGCTAAATGATTGAAGTGATAACCCTATATTTGCAGCCTGAAAAACTAAAACCATGAATTTCAAAGATCTCGCAACAGTAACCGGGAAACCCGGATTATTCAAAGTTTTAAAACCAACAAGAACAGGTGTAATCCTGGAAAGTCTGGATGATAAAAAAACCAAACTGGTGGCAGGTATGTCTCAGCGGGTTTCGATTTTGAGCGATATTTCAATTTATACGCTAACTGAAGCAGGCGCAGAGCCTCTTTTGTCTGTGATGCAGAAAATAGAAAAAGAGTTCAATGGTGACCTCGGACTCGATGCCAATCCTGATGACAGCGAACTTCGTGCTTTTATGAAGCATATTTTGCCTGAGGTGGACGAGGCTAGAGTCTATATTTCTGATATCAAAAAGCTGATCTCTTGGTACTCGCTTATCAGAGCCCAGGCTCCAGAGGTGCTTCATTCAGAAGAATCCGAAGGAGAAGAAAAGAAAGAAGAATGATCGCTGCCCCTACAAAGGGGCTTTTTTACTACTAAAAGATGAGTGAATTTCCCGCCAAAGAAGCGTTCCTATTCCTCAAAAAAGACTTCGATTTACCGGAGTTGTCCGAAACCTTCAATGAAGATCAGGCAATTTTCCTACTTTCAAAAGCGGTGAGTCACCTGCTGGACAGAGACTTTGAGCGTTTGCTTCAAATCTGCTACCGGATAGATCTGGGGGAAGAAAAACTCAAAAAAATCCTCTACGAGTCCGAGCCTGATCAAGTGTCCAACGAGTTGGCAAAAGCTCTTTGGGAAAGACAAAAGCTTAAAATTGAGATCAGAAGAAAATACTCCTGATACAAGTCTTTCATTTCTACCTTTTCTGGTAGCCCTAATTTTTCTATTTTAAATTCTTGAATTTTAAATTTCAACCCAAATGGCCCTACCTATCTGGATCATGACTTCAGCCTTTGACGCGCTGAATCTGGATCAAACCATATCAAAAGCCAACGAAATCGGAGTTCAGGGTCTTGATCTCTGTGTTTTTAGGCGAGATGGCTCGAGAAATGATTTTGTAGCCACACATTTAGAATATGAAAATTTTGACCAGAATGATGCAAAAGAAATTCTGGAAAAATTCAACATGGCCAATCTACGGCTTTCCATAGGGGCATTTGAAAATCTGATCGGTGGAGACCCTGTCCATCGAATCAAAAACCAAAATCACTTGCTTCGGCTCATCCGCATCGCCTATCTTTTGGGAGGGGATGAAAATGATATCAAGGTAGGAACCTTTGTCGGCTATAATCATGAGCTTGGTAATCAGGAAGGTGGATTTGAAAAAAATCTGATGGAATATCAAAAGGTTTTTTCTCCAATTATCAAATATGCAGAAGACCTCGGTGTCACAATTCTCTACGAAAACTGTCCTATGGAAGGCTGGAGATCGGAAGGATACACCGGATCTTTCAATAATCTGCCAGGCGTATTAGCTGCAAGAAAACTCATGTACGAATTGATCCCCTCCAAAAATCACGGGGAAATCTATGATCCCTCCCACGATGTCTGGCAACATACCGACCCGGTGGAAGTCATCAAACACACTGATATAACCCGTCTTAAACGGATTCATGTGAAGTCAACCCGTAACAATCCGGATCCATTTTGGGGTAATATGTATCCTACCCAAGCCGTAGATGCCGATCTCGCCGCAAAAGCAGGAGTGCCCATCCCTGCAAATCCCTGGGATCGCCATCACTACGAGGCCACACTGCCTGGATTTGGTTTGGGAGACTCCATGGACTGGAGAGCCTTCATTAATATTCTCAAAGAGAAAGGGTTTAATGGACCATTTGAAATCGAAAATGAAGCGGTTCTTTCCAAGCAAACGGGTAAAATGGGGGCAATTGTGCAGGGCTGTAAAGCGGCCGTCATGAATCTTGCTCCCTTACTTTGGGAGTTAGGGGCTCAAGGATATCACTTCCCCGTCGCTCAGATGAAGCCACTCCAAGAAGTGAATCGAAAAGAAATTCCTCTGGTGACCATGGATCAACTTTAAAAAGAAACCGAGCTTAATTTCCTATTTATTGAAAAAATAGCTGAACCGTTAATCAGGTTATTCACCTGATGCTGTCTTCATAGCCTTGATCCACCTTGAGATCAGAACTTTCTGCTGCAGCTACGGCAAGTTGATCACAGCGCTCATTTTCGATATTGCCAGCATGGCCTTTTACCCAGGTGAATTTGGGTTTGTACTTTAGATGAAGCGGAATATACCGCAGCCATAAATCAGGATTCTTCTTGTCTTTAAATCCTTTTTTCTGCCAACCCCAAAGCCAGCCTTTCTCGATCGCATCAACTACATATTTGCTATCGGAATAGATCTGCACCGGATAATCTGTCATAGTAAGTGCCTGAAGGGCACGGATCACCGCCAGCAATTCCATCCTGTTGTTGGTAGTCAGGCGGAATCCTTCCGATAATTCTTTTCGATGATTTCCGAATTTCAGTACTGCACCATAACCTCCCGGGCCGGGATTTCCTTTTGCCGCACCATCCGTGTAAATTCTAATCATCTTCAAATAAATAAAATCATTGGTGATAAATGCGAAAATGGACTAGACAATCTCTGCAGGAAAGACATTGGTTTTAAAGATTTTCACGGCGATGGAAAGCAAAATGATCCCAAAAATCCTTCTCAAAACATCCAAACCAGTTTTACCTAATTTCCGCTCCAGCCAGGTGGTGCTCTTTAAGACAGCATAGACAAAAATCAAATTCAGCAAAATACCGATCGCGATATTGATCTGCTCAAATTCCGCTTTCAGAGTCAAAATTGTCGTCAATGTGCCTGCTCCTGCAATCAGAGGAAAAGCGATGGGAACAATGGAGGCTCCTTTAGTCGCTTCAGGATCAGCTTTGAAAATCTCAATGCCTAAAATCATTTCCGCACCAATCGCAAAAATAATCAACGCCCCTGCAATGGCGAAGTCCTCCACTCCGATTCCAAATAATCCCAGAATAGATTTCCCTGCCAGTAAAAATAAAATCATTAGGACCCCTGCAGCCAGGGTAGCTTTTCCTGACTCGATGTGGCCAACTTTCTTTCGAAGATTGATCACAATCGGGATAGAACCGAGAATATCAATCACGGAAAACAAGATGAGGGAAACGGATAAAATCTGCTTGTAATCTATCATGCCGCAAAAGTAGGCAAATAATTATACGGTATTAACCAAGACTGAAAAGCAATTCATCAGTTGGGAATTAAATAGCCTATCACAAACCAGAAAGACTTCGATAGCATGATTTTAGAAGCTTGATCGATTTTAATATTTCTTCAAAAATCCAATCAGGCGGTCCATCTCAGCATTTGTAATCGCAGGGAAATTAGCGATCCGAAAGCTGGTTTGTTTAAGAGGTCCATAGCCACTTCCAAGCTCCATACCGGCTTCCTTGGCTTCCTTTTTCACCTTACTGATTGTTTCTTCCAAACCTGCCACTGCCAAAACGGTCTTGCTGCGGGTCTCAGCATTATCGACAAGCATCCGCAGAGATTTGGTTTGCACGATACAGTCTTCCAGTTTTTTCATTCGGTCCCGGAGGTTGGTATCGATGTGCTGAATCTCTGGCATCGCTTTCAAAACGCGATTGAGTAAATAGATTCCAAGTACATTTGGGGTATAATGAGTCTGATAGCTTCTCGCATTTTCCAACATGAAACTCAAACTGTTGTAGCGGCCTTTCTCCCCTTTACGCGATGTTTTTTCAATTGCTTTTGGAGAAAGAACCAACACTCCCAATCCTGCCGGTAGTCCAAAACATTTTTGAACCGAAGCATACCAAATATCTCCCAATGAAAAATCAAACTCTATTCCTGCCATGGATGAGGTCGTATCAATTGCGATCATCTTCTCCGGAAACTTATCCCTGATGGCTTCAATCACCGACATAGGCACCTGTGAAGCATTAGCGGTTTCGTTTTGGGTCAAGGCGATCAAGTCAAATTCTTCCGCGATTTCCAGATTTTCCACCTCAATCTCCTGATTCGCTTCAATCTTCATCCCATGACTTGCAGGAATTATATGTTTTGCAAATTCGATCCATTTCTTCCCAAAAGAACCTGAATAAATATGAAAACTGGCAGACTCTACTACGGACTGCGAGATAATCTCCCAATTTTCAGTGGCGGAGGAGGTAAAAAGCAGTTTGAAATCAGCAGGCATGTGGAGTTTCTCCCGCATGAGTGCTTCGGTCTCCTGATAGAGATTCATAAAAGGAGCGCTACGATGATTGGCAGAAAGAATTCCTTCTTTTACCGCATCCTGTAAGTATTCTGAAACTTCATCGTAAACCTTGGAAGGTCCCGGGGCAAATGTGATCATAGGTCTGGAGAATTAAAGAAAATATTGGATTCCAAGCGCATATCCTTTCAAGCCTAAGCCTGAAATCATACCTACGCAGGATTTTGAAATGATGCTCTTGTGTCTGAATTCTTCCCGCCTGTAAATATTCGAGATATGCACCTCAAGAGTCGGTGTATTCACACCGGCAATGGCATCCGAGATGGCCACCGAAGTATGGGTATAACCTCCCGCATTTAGAAGAATCGCATCAAAGGAAAAGCCCACTTCCTGAATCTTATTGATCAGCTCCCCTTCCACATTACTTTGAAAATAATGAAGCTCCACCGCAGGAAACTGATTTTTCAGATCTTCCAGATAAGATTCAAAAGAGGTCGTTCCGTATACCTCAGGTTCACGCTTACCGAGGAGATTGAGATTAGGGCCGTTGATGATCTGGATTTTCAAAGCAAAAATTTGGTTAGTAATTTATTCTTAAAGGTAATCGGTTTCTGTTTGACAATTTAAAACCTTTCAACAATTGAACCTTCCAACTTTACGACCTAATTTTCCAATATTTCAATTTTTGAATCTTACCATGAATAAAACCTGGTCCAATCTCATTCGTCAATTTCGGCACTATCTGAAGTTAGAGCGCTCCCTGAGTGAAAATTCAATAGAAGCTTATACCCGTGATGTAGAGAAACTGGCATCTTATGCTGAAAACTCCTTTGCCGAGAAAAGTCCGCTCGACTTGGAATTAGAACATCTCCGAAAATTTGTCACCGATCTGGCTAAGCTGGAAATATCAGAATATACCCAGGCAAGAATCGTCTCAGGAATCAAAGCTTTCTACAAATTTCTGATGTATGAAGAAAAAATCACCGAGGATCCTGCCCAACTCCTGGAAGCCCCAAAACTTGGACGGAAACTTCCGGACACTTTGAGCTTCCAAGAAATCGAGCAACTTCTCGAGGCCGTACCGCTTGGAGAGCCAGAAGGTCATCGTAACCGCGCCATGCTGGAAATGCTCTACAGCTCAGGTCTCCGGGTCTCGGAATTGACGGAATTGAAAAAAAGTCAGGTCTTTGGAGATATTGGCTTTCTCCGGGTAATCGGAAAAGGGAATAAAGAACGGCTGGTGCCTATCGGAAAAGATGCGCTCCGCTACCTGAAAATATACCAAGAAGAAGTCCGGGTTCATCAGACTCCAGCAAAAGGCCATGAAGAATTCGTATTTCTAAACCGGAGAGGGAAAAAACTGACCCGGGTGATGATATTTCTGATCATCAAAAAAACAGCTGAGCAGGCTGGAATCAATAAGAATATCAGCCCGCATACTTTCCGACATTCTTTTGCCACGCATCTGATCGAAGGTGGGGCGGATTTGAGAGCTGTTCAGGAAATGCTCGGACACGAAAGCATCACGACTACAGAGATTTATACCCACTTGGACAGAGATTATCTGAGACAGGTTTTGAATGATTTTCA
>CAZFSC010000143.1:0-8679 GCA_964521585.1 uncultured Limnohabitans sp. | reverse complement strand
ACAACTTTTTTGTCCTCAATCCTTAAACCCAATACGCTGAATTCTAACTTATTAATTTTCAATTTTAAATTCACTTCTCAACTTTCATACCTTCCAACTTTCAACTTCTAAACTCCTCTACCTCAAATACTCATTTCGATAGTCTAAAGGAGTTTTTCCCATCCGCTCTTTAAATTGTCGATTGAAATTGGAAAGTGTGAAAAATCCACATTCAAAACAGATTTGACTAATGTTCAGTTTCTCCTCCTGAAGTAATTTACAGGCCTGATGAATGCGAACCTGACTCAAAAAAGCAGAGAATGACTGATTGGCGCGGCCCTTAAAATACCGGCTAAACGCACTTTCGGAAAGATTACAAAGGTCTGCGGCTTCCTTCAGGGTAATTTTCTCTGCATACCTTTTCATGACGAGTTCGTACACCAATCCCATCCGGTCACGCTCCGATTCTTTATGCGAATTGACATAACTCGGATCTGCGATTAATTGGCAATCACTGGATTTTGCTATGATTTCCAGGATTTCCAGGAGTTGAATAATGCTGCCTGCGCCTTCATTTTTCAGCAAGGATTTCATCCGCTTTTGAATCTCTTCCTGAGTTTTGCCGCTGATCAAAATCCCGGAGGCCGAAGTCTGAAGCAAATTGGCAATCGAGCCAAATTCCTCCAGCTCGAATACAGCCCGATTCAGAAAATGATCCGGAAAGTAAATCACAATTCCATGCGTGTGGAGATCGGGATTCCCTTGGAAGTAAATCTGGTCACTGCGCCAGAGATGTGGCAAATTGGGTCCGGTCAGCACCATATCTCCCGCCTGAAAACGCTGAATATGATCTCCGATAAATCGGGTGCCCTCCCCTTTCAGGACGACGAACAACTGGTATTCTGAATGGAAATGCCAGTTCACATCAAAAAAAGGAGCAATCAATTCCTTGATTACAAATGTTTTTCCCTCAGGTATCCTTGATTTTTGAACTGCCCGTTTCATGATCTTATTTGTAATTTCTTTACCATTCTCTTCCTGCTATCGATTGAAAATCATTCGTGTCTGGTCTTTTCATTCCAGAACCGGACTGGTTCTTTCCAGTCGATTTACTTCCCCATTTTGCAAATAGTTGCCTAAATTTAATCCAAGATGTCAAAATACAGTCAGAATTGGATGGGAAACAGTTAGCATATCGCGTATTTTATCAGGAATATAGACATCCATTACAAATAGACCCAAAATCATGAAAATACCTTGCCCTCAGGTCAAAAGCATCCTGACTATTCTCCTCCTTTTCCTGGCGATAGCAGCATGCAATCAAAAGAAATCCTTCCTTTCCGATACCGATCCACGACGCGTGGAGATTCTGGTACTGGGTCACGATAGTGAGCATCACAATTCTGAAAAATTGATGATGTATCTGCAGACTCCACTTTTTCAAAAGGGAATCAACCTCACCTACACCACGGATCTGGCGGATCTAAACTCGGAGACTCTGAACAATTACGATGGATTGATGATCTACGCAAATCATGATTCTATCAGTCCCAATCAGGAATCTGCCTTGCGGGATTATGTACAAAGTGGAAAAGCACTTATCCCGGTTCACAGTGCCTCATTTTGCTTTCAGAATTCGGACTGGTACATCGAAGCTGTAGGCGGACAATTCAGCAAACACGGGACAGAAGTATTTGCAACCAAAATCATCAAGCCTGAGCATCCTGCGATGGAAGGATTGACAGAATTTGAAAGCTGGGACGAAACTTATGTACATGCCAAAGTCAATCCTGACATGGAGGTTTTGATGGAGCGGGTAGATGCATCCGGTCGCGAACCCTATACCTGGGTGCGCGAAGAAGGAAAAGGCCGGGTGTTTTATACGGCTTTGGGACACAATGAAAAAACCTGGGAAAAGAAGGAGTTTCAGCACCTGATTGCTAGTGGGATTCTATGGGCTGTAGGCGATCGAGTCAATGCCCAATTGGCAGCCTACCAGATTCCTGAGCCGGAATTTCGGGATGCTGAGATTCCAAATTACGAAAAAAGGGATCCTGCCCCACGCTTTCAATTGCCCCTTTCACCGGAAGAAAGCATGAAGCTGGTTCAGATTCCGGTTGGGTTTGAAATGGAACTTTTTGCTTCCGAACCTATGATCATCAATCCGATCGCGATGACCTGGGATGAGCGTGGAAGACTCTTTGTCATCGAAACTACGGACTATCCAAACGAAGTCCGAAAAGAAGGCGGAAGTGATAAAATCAAAATCCTGGAAGATACCGATGGCGATGGCAAAGCAGATAAAGTGACTGTTTTCGCAGAGAATCTGAATATTCCGACTTCCATCACCCCGATGAATGGAGGCATGCTGATTTCCATGGCTCCTGATTTTGTATTCCTCAAGGATACGGACGGAGATGATGTGGCTGATCTGAGAGAAGTGGTTATTACAGGTTGGGGCAAAAGTGATACCCATGCCGGACCATCCAATCTGAGATATGGATTTGACAATAAAATCTGGGGAGTCTTGGGCTATTCAGGATTCAATGGAGAAGTCGGCGGCGTAAAACATCAGTTTGGTCAGGGAGTCTATCGCTTTGACCCTGCCGGAGAAAATCTGGAATACCTGGGCAATACTTCCAATAATACCTGGGGACTTGGATTCACTGAGGATTTCGAAACCTTCATTTCCACTGCCAACGGGCAGCACAGTGTCTATTTTTCGATGGCCAATAAATTTGTCAAGAGACCGATATTTCTGGGCTCTGCCAATACGGTTCATGGAATTGATACCCATTACGACATGCCACATTTGACCCCTTACCTTAGACAGGTGGACTGGCATGGAAGCTATACCGCTGCTGCTGGACATAATTTTTATACGGCGAGAAGTTTTCCTCAGAATTATTGGAACCGGATCGCTTTTGTGGCTGAACCTACCGGCCGGGTGCTACACAATGCCATCATCAATCCGGATGGATCAGGATATACCGAGAAAAACGGCTTTAATATCCTGGCAAGTTCAGACGAATGGTTTTCTCCCGTTCATGCTGAAGTCGGTCCGGATGGTGCACTTTGGGTAGCAGATTGGTATAATTTCATCATTCAGCACAATCCTACGCCTCGAGGCTTCGAAAACGGGGAAGGCAATGCTTACATCAACCCGCTTCGGGATAGCAAACACGGCAGAATCTATCGAATCAGCTACAAGGGCGGTGAAGATTCCGAGACCTTTGATCTTCAGGATGCAGATACGGATGAGTTGCTGGAAGCGATGCAAAGTGAAAATTTATTCTGGCGTCTGACTGCTCAGCGGCTTTTGGTAGAAAGAAAAGACAAATCAGCAGTGGAAGGTCTGTATGAACTGATCAATAACCAGGAAGTGGATGTCATCGGACTGAATGGCCCTGCGATCAATGCCCTCTGGACTTTACATGGCCTGGGTGAATTGAGTGGATCCAATTCGGAAGCCCTCTCGGTAGTCGAAAAGGCCCTCTCCCATCCTTCTGCAGGAGTGCGGAAAAATGCAGTGGCAGTTCTTCCAAAGACCGAAGCCAGCATGCAGGCAATCTTGAAGGCAAACCTGCTGAGTGATCCGGATCTAACGACCCGAAAAAATGCATTCCTGGCTTTGTCTGAAATGCCTTTCTCTGAAGATGCTTCCCAAAAACTGGTGGAATCGGCGAAAGTCGATGAAAATGGCAGCGACAGGTATTTGCCTCAGGCCATTTTCGCAGCAGTATTGGCACATCCTACCGCATTTACTAAAGAAGAATACTCGACGACTGTAGCCCCTGCCAATCCCGAGGATTATTCCCTGACTGACCGGATCAACCGAAGCTTGGTGGCGGAGCAATATCCTTTGGATCAGCGAAACAGTATTCTTTTTCCACCTGATGTAGCTGGAAAAGAAATCGCCATCCAGATGATCATTTCCAAGGGAGAAAATCCACTGGAAGGTGTTTTGGTGGCACAGGGAAATAATACCAATGGCTATAGTCTGTATATCTATGAAGATGCCCTGCATTTTGCAGTTGCTCAGGATGAAAAGTTGACCATCCTAAGTACCAAAAAAGGACTGCCGGAAGAGCAGTTTACAATCGATGCCAGTCTGGTAGAAGATGGCAGCATGAGCCTGAAAATCAATGGAACCGAAGTAGGCAAAGGCAAAACCAAAGGGCTATTTGCATCGGCACTTTCACCACAACGGGTTCGGGTGGGTCAAAATGATAGCAGAAATGTGGTCGGAAAATACGAGGGCACCTGGTGGTTTGGAGGCAGATTGAGCAATAAATCCACGTTGGCATTGGCAAAACCAGGGTCTGATCTCGAATTGGTCAACAAAGCAGCCAGTACCATACAGGCCAACGGAACTACACTGATTAAGCTTGCGGTGATTCCTCATGAGATGAAATTCGAGAAGACCACCTTCACCGTGAAGGCTGGATCCCAGGTGACCATCGATTTTGAAAATCCGGACTTCATGCAGCACAACTTGGTCATCGGTCAAAAAGGCGCAATGGAAACCATCGGCAATGCAGCTGACGAACTGGCCAGAAATCCCAAAGGAGCCGAGCAAAATTATGTCCCTTCCATTCCGCAGGTGATTGCAGCTACCCAATTGATCGATCCTGAAGGTCGTGAATCACTGGTTTTCATCGCTCCTACCGAGCCAGGCGAATATCCTTTCGTCTGTACAGTGCCAGGACACTGGAGATTGATGAATGGAATCATGATCGTAGAATAACCATGGCATTAGACGTTACTTTCGGTGTCAGCACCTGGCTTTGGACCTCTCCGTTCAACTCGGAGAGCCTAAGCCTTTTTGAGAAAATCAAAGAATTCGGCTACGATAAAGTCGAAATCCCGGTCGAAGATCCTTCCCTGATCAATATCGGGGAGGTCAAAAAGGCCCTGGATGCAAATGGGCTTCAAGCCATCGTCTGCGGGGCTTTTGGAACTTCCCGAGATTTGACGCATGAGGATCCGCAGTATCATCAGACTTGCTTCGACTACCTGGAAGCCTGTTTTAAAATTGCCTCGGAATTGGAAACCGGTTTTGTGGCCGGTCCGATGTATTCGGCTGTGGGAAAAGCCAGATTGGTTTCTCCGGAGCAACGAAAAATCGAGTGGAACCGTGCGGTGACCAATCTGCGCAAGGTCTGTGAGCGGGCCAGAACCTATGGGCTGGAAATCGCCCTCGAAACACTCAACCGCTTTGAAACGGATTTGATCAATACCGCAGCAGAACTGATGCAATTGATCAACGACATCAATGAACCGGAGGCCAAGGCCTTACTGGACGGCTTTCACCTAAACATCGAAGAGCCTAGTATCGAGCAGGCTATCCGGACGGTGGGATCGAAATTGATTCACGTTCAAGTCTCAGAAAACTATCGCGGAACGCCCGGAACTGGGCAGACCAACTGGGCGGCTTGGAAAAAGGGTTTGAAAGCAGTCAATTACTCCGGAACCATCTCCATCGAGAGTTTCACCCCGGAGGTCAAAGAACTCGCGGGAGCGGTTTGCATCTGGAAACCCCTAGTCCCCTCTCAGGATGGTTTTGCCAAGGAAGGATTGCAATTCCTTAAAAAATGGGCTAGAGAGGGGTGATATGCGATATATGATCTAGGATTTATGATTTAAGATATGAAGTCAGAAAGCTAAAGTTAGAAATCAGAAAGCTAAAGTCAGAAAGCTGAAAAGGGAGAATGATATTTGACTTAATCCATCATTTTTCCGGGGGGATCTGAACTCGTATTTCGTATTTCATCACTTCAATTATGGACATCACTATTAAAATAATATTATGAGTAAAAAACCATTCAACATCGCCATCATCGGATTGGGTTTTGGAGCGGAATTCATCCCGATTTATCAAAAGCATCCTCTGGCTAATATGTACGCCATTTGCCAACGCAACAAAGAAAAGGCAACAGAGATCGGGAAGGCTTTTGGAATTGAAAATATCTTCACCGATTACGACGAACTGCTCAAGGATCCCAATATCGACGCGGTTCATATCAATACCCCTATTCAAAATCATGCAGAGCAATCCCTCAAGGCATTACGCGCAGGAAAGCATGTGGCCTGTACCGTACCTATGGCGACCACTGTGGAAGAATGTCGTGCCATCGTGGAAGAGACCGAGCGGACTGGACTGACTTACATGATGATGGAAACGGTGGTTTATTCCAGGGAATTTCTTTTCGTAAAGGAGCTGTATGAAAATGGGGAATTGGGAAAAATTCAGTTTCTCCGTGCTTCCCATCAGCAGGAAATGGCAGGCTGGCCGGGCTACTGGGAAGGCCTTCCGCCGATGCACTATGCCACGCACTGCGTGGGGCCGGTTTTGGCCTTGCCAAAGGGACAGGCCGAATACGTCTCCTGCCTGGGCTCTGGCCGGATTGACGAAAACCTCATTCCAAAATACGGTTCGCCCTTCGCGATCGAAACCTGCCATATCAAGCTGAAGGATTCGGATCTAGCCGCAGAGGTGACCCGATCCCTCTTCAATACGGCAAGACAGTACCGGGAAAGCTTCGATGTATATGGCTCAAAAAAATCATTCGAATGGACCTTGATCGAACACGAAGATTCGGTCATTCATACCGGAGAAAGCCCCGAGCGTGTGAAAATCCCGGATTATGCACATCTACTGCCTGAGGAGATTCAAGCCTTTACCACAGGCGGGGTTTATGATTCGGACGAAAACCAGCATTTATCCTTTATCCAGGGTGCAGGCCATGGCGGTTCACATCCTCATTTGGTCAATGAATTCTTAAATGCCTTGAATGAAGACCGGGCGCCTTATCCCGATGCACGGGAATCCGCCAATATTACCTGTGTCGGAATTCTGGCCCATGAATCGGCGATGGAAGGCGGAGTGATTAAAAAACTACCCGATTTTACCCTGAAAAGTTAAAATCGAAATTCCGGAAGGCAGAAAAAAAGGCAGCTGAGATTAGCTGCCTTTTCTGTTTTAGCTTAATGGATGGGTTATTTTACCCTGGAAGCGCTCAGATCAAACATCCCCATCAGACTTCCTGCCGCATTATCGGCATCCACCTCACTCATGTTGATATCCACGTCATAGCCTTGGATATTGAAAGCGGCGGTCAATTTCCCGTCAGTAATGGCTACCGAACTCATCTCAAATTCCTGTCCGGAGGCATCAGCCATAAAATAGCCTTTGGTGATTCCTTCTTTGGTTTCAAACCGCATCGGAATGGTGGCATCCCCCTGGGGAGTTCCTTTGATTAAGACATTCCATTTTCCTTCGAAATATTCCGGAGAATTGGAAGCGGCAAGAGCGAGGCCGGCTACGCAAACGAGCAATACGGCGGCTAGAATTAATTTTTTCATGTGAGTGTAAAAGAAGCGTTAAAGTGTGAAAGAAAAGTAGCTAAAAATCCGGGCAAAAAAAATCCCCGGGATGTCGATTCAAAGGTTTTTCTTAGACCGGGATTTAATCTGAAAGTCTTTTAAACGTACCCAATCAGGAAAAACCAGCTATCCTCCTTCACACTAAATTCACAGTAAAAAATCATCTTTTTAAATATTTAAGCAGCAATTACTTAGCGGAGTCAGAATTTTAACTAACATTTTTATCATTTTTTCAAATTAATTATTAAATTGATAAGATAAGAGCGCTTTTCACGTTTAACTAGTTGCCAGTATGACACAAGAAACCCCATGGAAGCAGGTTCGGAAACATATTCCAATTTCGTCGGTTATTGCAGCGGGGAATAATCTGGGGTCAAGATGAATTTTCCCGATGCCAAACCGATCGAGCCAGACTGGAGTAAGCGGTTTACACTACAGGGACGGAAGCGAAAACCGCCTTTGAAATTTTGAATCAGTATAGTTGCTTAAATCACCCTACCTTGGGTCGGCTGCTTGCAGTCGACCCCTTTTTTTGATCGGGTCCTTGCAGGCCCGACTTCCCTCCTCACCTACTCCGGTAATTGTTTCGGCTACCCGGTTTACCAAATTGGAAACCCTTTCTGCCAAAATGAGAACAGTTGTTTTCTAATTGAGAATAAGGTTCACCAAAAAGAAAACAGCTGTCAGGAATTCGGGAAAACGTGTCGCCTTCCTGCAAACCGCTGTGAGTAAAAAGGCTAAGCTACTACTCAAATTTGCCAGCTGACTAGTCTCCGAAGGTAAACCGGTAGGCAAATAAGGTACCTAGGTACCCTAAAAAGGTATATCACTCAGCAAAAAGGATAACATCAAAACAGGCTAGAATATAGAACCGCTCAGGCAATTTGTCTGGAATGGGTAAGAGCTGCTGGAGCAGGAAAATTGGTTAGGTTGAAAAATTCGCTATATATATAAGCAAATGCGTCACTGTCTTTAATGGCTGTTCCCAAGTTCTCATTGTTTGTGTGTCGTTTTAAAATGCCCTTTAACGGCTTCGCATAAAACCTGTGTGGCAGTTTCTAAGACGAAACTGTTATAAGAAAATCTATGCCGATTATGGGGTTGAGTATCTCGGAGGGAGGGTCAGCCCATATGCTCTATGCTTTGCTGTGCGTTTGTACTTTTTTAGTATTCAAGATACTGCTGAATATACAATTTTATATACACGTGGTGTCGGACCATATTGGCTCAATACCGGACGGATATTTTGCTGGGCATCTTCATTTTGTCTGAAGGTGTCAAACGCCTCTTTATTTTCCCACTGGAAATAATTCA
>CAZFSC010000142.1:0-8746 GCA_964521585.1 uncultured Limnohabitans sp. | reverse complement strand
CGTATCCTGTGATCAACATCAACAGGGCGGCAAGGATCAATTTGAATAGTGTCCCGCCTTTGGCACCGAATGGTTTGGTAAGTAGGTAAAACTCTACGCACATTAAAGGTACGGTCAATATCCAGTCCACATACCGAAATGCGGTGGGGCTGGAACCTGTCAGGAGATAAAAATCTCGCATGTAATAGTAATGCATCGCGGCAATACCTGTGATTAAACCTGCTACCAGAAGAGAGATTTTCCATTTGCCATCTACAGATCCTCTTTCAACGAAAAAGAATACAGAGGAGGCAAACATTGCCATGTAGCCGATGAAGAAAGTGATCGCTACTGGATCCAGGTTGATGATTCGATCCAGTGTGACCAGATCTGCTGTTAAGGTGTAATTCATAATGATTATAAGGATAAGTGTTTTGGTTATTTTGAAAAGCATAAGCAATTCAGAATAAAATATGTTTAACAAAAAATTTCAAAAATTAAACAAAATAAATAAGAGGTATAAAATCAATTACATACAGATAAAAAACTATCATTAACTGAATAGAAAAAAATGTAAATTAATTTTAATTATAGAATAATCTTCTGTTTATGCATTACTTATACTTTGTTTAATTTTCAGGTTAATAAGGGTTTCGGATTGTCGCTGCACTCACTTTTTTTACCTATATTGCATCTTATTGAAAATTATAAAAAACACCTTTTTGAGCCCGTTTAAAGGGTTTTCTCCAGAAAAATATGAGTGAAGAAAAAGCTAAGAATCCAGCAGAATACGGTGCCAGTAATATTCAGGTATTAGAAGGTCTGGAAGCGGTTCGAAAGAGACCCGCTATGTACATTGGTGATATCGGAATCAAAGGGCTTCATCACCTGATTTGGGAAGTAGTAGATAATTCCATTGATGAAGCTCTTGCAGGTCACTGCGATACTATCCGGGTAACCATCAACGAAGATAATTCTGTCACAGTAGAAGATAATGGCCGGGGTATCCCGACTGATATGCATGAGAAGGAAAAGAAGTCAGCACTGGAAGTGGTGCTAACTGTTCTTCATGCCGGAGGTAAATTCGATAAGGATACTTACAAGGTTTCAGGTGGTCTTCATGGGGTGGGGGTTTCCTGTGTGAATGCCCTTTCAACAGACTTGAAAGCAACTGTACACCGAAACGGAGTCATTACCGAGCAAGAATTTAAGATTGGAGTACCTCAATATCCAGCCCGACAGATTGGTGAAACTGATAAAAGAGGTACGATAATTACTTTCAAACCGGATGAATCAATTTTCGCTGTTACAGAATTCAAATACGAAACGGTTGCCAATCGACTTCGTGAGATGTCATTTTTGAATGCGGGAATTCGCATTTTTTTAACAGATCTGCGCGAAAAAGAAGACGATGGATCATATAAGTCGGATGAGTTTTATTCCGAAGGAGGACTTGTAGAATTTGTACAATACCTGGATGTCAGCCGCGAAAAAATAATCGAAGCCCCGATCTATATCGAATCGATACAGGGAGATGTGCCTGTACAGGTGGCGATGAGTTATAATAATTCCTACAGCGAGAATGTGGTTTCTTATGTAAATACCATCAATACTTACGAAGGTGGTACGCACGTGACAGGATTCAGAAGAGCTCTGACCCGGACTTTAAAGTCCTATGCAGACAAATCTGGAATGCTCGATAAGTTAAAAATCGAAGTGTCCGGCGACGACTTCAGGGAAGGTCTGACGGCGGTGATTTCTGTCAAGGTCCAGGAGCCACAGTTTGAAGGGCAGACCAAAACTAAACTGGGTAATTCCGATGTAGTCGGTGCAGTGGATTCTGCAGTTTCCGAGACACTTCAAAGTTGGCTGGAAGAGCATCCCCGTGAAGCAAAAATCATCGTGGGAAAAGTAATTCTGGCGGCTCAAGCCAGACATGCAGCCCGTAAAGCCAGAGAAATGGTACAGCGGAAGAATGTACTTGGAGGAGGAGGATTACCGGGTAAGCTGGCCGATTGTGCCAATAGTGATCCTACGGTATGCGAGCTTTACCTGGTGGAAGGGGACTCTGCAGGCGGGTCTGCCAAGCAAGGGAGAGATCGGGATTTTCAGGCGATTTTGCCTTTGAAAGGAAAAATCTTAAACGTAGAAAAAGCGCATGAGCATAAGATCTACGATAACGAAGAGATCAAAAACATTCTCACTGCACTTGGGGTTAAATTTGGAACTGTCAATGACGATAAGGAACTTGATCTGACAGGGCTTCGCTATCATAAGATCATTATCATGACGGATGCTGATATTGACGGATCGCATATCCGGACTTTGATCCTGACTTTGTTCTTCCGATACATGAGATCCCTGATTGAAAACGGTTACGTCTATATAGCACTACCGCCACTTTATCTCTTGAAGCGTGGAAAAGACGAGCGATATTGCTGGACCGAGGAGGAGCGGAAAATCCTGACTGCTGAGATGGCCAAAGATGGCAAAGAAGACAGCGTAGGCATTCAGCGATATAAAGGTCTGGGAGAGATGAATCCTGAACAACTTTGGACTACGACTATGGATCCAAATGTCCGAACGATCAAACAAGTGACCATAGACTCTGCTGCAGAAGCAGATCATCTTTTCAGCGTGTTGATGGGAGATGAGGTAGCTCCAAGGCGAGAGTTTATTGAGAAAAATGCGAAATATGCTAAAATCGATACCTGATTAAAAAGGGGCTTTTTTTAGCCCTTTTTTTAATCAGAGTCCTTTGCTCACAATTAGAGGAGATCGAGAATTCTTGTTTTTAGTTTTAAAAATGTAAGCTATGAAATTAGCAACTGCCGATAAATACGATTCGATTATTCAAAAAAGTGATTTGGTCAGCCGGGATTTGAGTTGGTTGACTTTCAACGAACGGGTGCTTGATCAAGCTAAAAAGCCTCATCGATCGATTTTTGAAAAACTTAAGTTTTTGGCGATTACAGCTTCGAATCTGGATGAGTTTTTTATGATCCGGGTGGGTTCTTTGTATAATTATTTGGATTACGAAAAGGAACGAATTGATTATTCCGGACTTCGCGAGGAACCTTTCAAGACTAAATTGATGAAAGAGTGCCAGAAGTTTCATCTCGAGCAGCACGAGCATTTCACTGAGGTGATCCTCCCTGAGATGCAAAGCGAAAAAATCATCCTTTCCAACTTATCCAAACTCAAGGACTCGGAGCGAGAAAAAGTAAATGATTATTTCCAGAAGGTCATCTATCCCATGCTCACACCAATGGTTTACGATGGATACAGAACCTTCCCGATCTTGATGAACAAGCTTCTCGTTTTTGGAGTAGTGACCACCAGTCCGGGTGAGCTGAAGGATATGCGCAAGCTTAGTTTTGTTCAGATTCCGGCTAATATTCCCCGCTTTTTTGAGATCGAGCGTGAAAATTCACTTTTCCTTATCCCGATCGAAGAGGTCATTCGTGAGAATATAGTATCCCTTTTTCGAAATGTAGAAATCGCCGGAATCAGTTTGTTTCGGATTACCCGAAACGGTGATTTCACTTTGGAAGAAAGTGAGGATATGGACGCTAATTTCCTGGAGGAAGTCAAGCGGAAATTGATGGAGCGAAAAACCGGAAGGGTGGTTCGCATCGAGATCGAGGAAGGCTATAGCAAATGGATGCTCAACTCCTTGCTGGAGCGTTGGAATCTCAAGATGGATTCTGTCTTTCTGGTGAAACGAAGCAGTATGCTCGATTTTACCGGGCTATGGCAAGTGGTTGGTAACAAGCGATTTAAAGATAGACTGCCTCAGGTACATCCTTCTGTTAAACCACTTTCTTATCAGGACGAAATTTCGAGTGATATACTGGAAGTACTAAAGGAAAAGGATATCCTTTTACATCAGCCTTACAATAATATAGATCCTATCATGGAATTGATCGATTCGGCAGCCGATGACCCGGATGTGATGGCGATCAAGATGACCATTTACCGGCTTGCCAAAGACAGTAGGATCACCAAATCCCTGCTCCGGGCTGCCGAAAATGGGAAACATGTGTCGGTTCTATTTGAAGTGAAAGCAAGATTTGATGAAGAGAATAATATCAGAGAGGCAAAGAAGCTACAAAAGGCTGGATGCTTTGTGATTTATGGGATTTCCAATCTCAAGACACACACGAAACTTATGCTGATCGTCAAGCGGGACGGTACCGAAATTACCCGATTCGTACATTTGGGTTCGGGTAATTACAATGAAGATACAGCCAGATTATACACAGACATTGGATTAATGACTACCAATGAAGTAATAGCCAATGACGTATCTGAATTTTTCAATGTAATCACGGGGCATAGTATGCCCAATAAATATAAAAATCTGATCACCGCTCCCCGCGACATGCGGAATCAGCTTATTGAATTTATCGAGAAGGAGGCAGAACATGCCAGAGATGGTCTTCCAAGCGGGATTTTCATCAAGGTCAACTCGTTGGAGGACAGTGAAATAATCTATGCACTTTATCGTGCTTCCCAATCCGGAGTGACTATCAAATTGATCGTTCGAGGGATCTGTTGCTTGCGCCCGGGAAGACAGGGGCTGAGTGAAAATATTGAGGTGATTTCTATTGTCGGAGATTTTCTGGAACACTCCAGAATCTATCACTTCCATAATAATGGAGCCACACGCACCTATGCCGGAAGTGCGGATATGATGGTGAGAAGTTTTGACAAGCGATTGGAGTCCCTTTTCAAGGTGGAAGATCCATTACTTGAGAAGCAACTCATGAATATTTTGGCCTTTAATCTCAGGGATAATGTCAATTCCTATGTCATGCAGGAAGATGGATCTTATGTTCCTAAAAGTCCTGATGAAGGAGAAAAGGAATTCAATATTCATAAGGAATTTTTTCACCTGGATATCGAGCAGGTAGCCAAAGTGAAATTGGTACAGTGAATCAAAAAAAGCTCCTAAATGGAGCTTTTTTTGATTGCAGTTTAGGGTGGTCAGTATTACTTTTTCTTTTGCTCAACCACTAAAAGAATTATTCCAGCCGCGAGAACTATTCCGCCGGCATAAGTAGGCCATACCACCTTATTTTCTTTGTCTGCACTGACTTGAATTGGACCTGCGTCGATAACTTTTTCCTGTGTGGTAAAGCTAAAACTGTTCATGAATAGCATGACGATTCCTGCGACGATGAGAATGATACTGAAAACTTTCATAGTGTTATATTATTTAGGTTAGATTAAAATGGGAAAAGCATGGGTATAAAGAAAGTAGCTAGTATCCAATAAAGTATATTCAAAGGTGTGCCAACTATCAAATAGTCCCGAAATCTGTAATTACCGGGGGAATAGATCATGGTATTTGTTTGATAGCCCATAGGAGTCATGAAACTTAGACTTGCTGCAAAAGTTACTGCCATCAACAAGGGTCTGGAATCCACTCCGATAGAAGCTGCAACACTGATGGCAATAGGAGCCAATAGGGCCGCAGTGGCATTGTTTGACAAAATATTGGTCATCAAGAAAGTGATTCCGAATATTACTGCAAGAACTGTTCTGGGCCCATATGAGCCGATTTCACTAGCAATCAGTTGAGCGATCAATTCTGCTCCACCTGTTTTTTGGAGTGCAGTTCCCATTGAAAGAATTCCTGCCAACATCATGATTACTGTCCAATCGATAGCTTTGTAGGCCTGTTTGACTTTGATTACACCCAAGAAAACCATCGCCACGGCTCCTGCCAGAGCAGAAACCACCACTGGGAAAATTTTTAATACTGAAAGCCCGATTACGCCTAGCAAAATCAATACTGCTATGACAATTCTTTTTTTGTCCATCACCTTGAAATAGGTCTCCGAGATCAATAAAATTCCTTCAGACTCGATCACCGAAGCAATACTTTCTTCAGTCGCACGAAGCAATAAAATATCTCCTGCCCGAAGTCTAGCATGGGTCATTTTAGTCTTAAGCAGTCCCGATCGATGTCTGATACCTATCACCAAAACCTGATTGAATATTTCCTTGAAATTAAATTCTTTGATGCTTTTATCGATAAGGAAGGAATTGGGAGTGATTACACCTTCGTACAGCCGTTCTTGCCCACCGGTGATCAGTTCTTCTTTCCAGATCAGGTCAGCTTTAAGTGTAATTCCTTTGAAGGTTTTTATTTTTTCCAAGGTTTCCTTATCTGATTTGATCCGGACAATATCACCCACCTCTATCGGTATGTTTGGAAATACCTGAATCTTTTTATCATTGCCTCGAATGATTTGAAGCACGGATACCGGAAGTTGATTGAAAATCCGCTGCTTGGAAAGAGGCTCATTTTTCTGTTCAAAATCCTCCATGATCTGGATTTCAGAGAGGTAGTTTCCCAAGTTCAGATTTTCCCCTAAAATGATTTTAGGTTTTCTTTTGGGGAGAAGAAACCTGCCTATGAAAAGAATATAGGCAATACCCGATACCAGAAAGATTATGCCCATTTTGCTCATCTCAAAAATACCGAAAGCCGGCAATCCTGAATTGACCACGATCCCGGAAACGAGCATATTTGTACTTGTACCCAATAGTGTACATACGCCCCCCATCAGTGCTCCAAAAGAAAGAGGCATTAGTAATCGGGAAGGGGCAATGCCGTTTTTTTTGGAAAGTTTGATAACGGTAGGCATTAGCAGTGCGACCACTGCCGTGTCACTAATTAATGCAGACATCAATCCTGCATAAATCATAAGCGTGAGGAGCAGGGACAGTTCACTTTTCTCGGCCTGTTTGCTTAGCCGCTGGGTGAATTGATCCAAAATACCGGTCCGAAAAATAGCTGCAGAAATCACGAACATGGACGCCACAGTCAGCGTGGCGGGATTGGAGAAACCGGACAGACCTTCTTCCACATCCAGGATTCCAGTCAGAATAAAAAGTACCATGATTCCGAGCGAAACTGTGTCGATTGAAAACCGCTCTGTAAAAAAAAGAATCATTGCCAAGGAGATGATCCCTATGGTAAGTCCAATTTCAAAAGTCATTGTTTACATTTTTATATAATTTCCTTTTTTAAGTCGTCTCCTGATTCGGATATAACTGGAAACACCAAGAATTAAGAAACCTAAACTCAATCCGAATGCCAGATACCCGAGCTTACTCACATGCGCCAGTTTATCCACTTCAAACAGTGCAATTCCACTTACTAGAAAATATAGGGAGGTTCTGACAAAGGAAAGTAAGGTTCTTTGATTGGCCAATGTAGTCCTTTGTCTTGCCAAATAATCCCGGATTATTAATTCTCTTTGTAGGTCATTTTCCATATTTTTAGCTAAATGTTATTTCTAATTAATTTAATACAACTTATTATGAAAATATTTTATGGGATTTTTATTCTACTTTTTTTGGGAATTGATGTTTTTGCGCAAGATCAGGAAGTACAGGTAAAACAAGATACAAGTTACTGGCTGAAAGAGATTGCCGGGGGTTTAAACTTCAATCAGGCCTCATTCAGTGACAATTGGAAAGGGGGAGGAGTGAACTCTTTTGCATTCAGCATTTATCTCAATGGCAGGGCTAATTATGCCAAGGACAAATGGACTTGGGCAAATCAGTTTGATTTTATTTATGGTATTGTCAAAAATCAAGGTGAGAATGGTAGAAAATCCAATGATGTTCTTTTCTTGGATTCGAAGGTGGGCTACCAGATAAATGAGAGATGGAATTACTTTTTTGCCTTGAATTTTCTTTCGCAATTTGCCCCAGGCTACAATTTCAGCGACAATGACCGCACATTAATTTCGAAATTTGCCAACCCTGCATTTCTCACCAGTTCCCTGGGGCTGGAATACCGGCCTAATGATGAATTCAGCTTGAGGATTTCCCCAATCTCACCCAGATGGACTTTTGTGACAGATACTGAGCTATACTTGAATGTCCCGGATAATTACGGGGTAGAAATTGGAGATCAAGTCCGAACCGAATGGTTGGCTTTCAGTATTTTGGCGGATTGGAACAAGCCACTTTCCGATAACCTGACCCTTAGGATGCGGTATCAGATGTTTGCTAATTACGAGACCTTGGCGTTTGATACTATCGACCATCGGCTTGACCTGGGACTGACTGCCAAAGTTTCCAATCTGATCAATGTTAGTTTGAATTCCTTGACGATCTATGATATTGATCAGGACGATAAAATCCAATTCAGTCAGGGATTAGCATTGGGAATTGCATTTAAACAAGGTAACTTCCCTAAGAAATAATATATCAAACAAATTTTTATTTGGTGTTTTGATTTGAAGATAATTGTATTATTTTTGAATTCATTGTGGTAGTTAAATAATAGTTGGTTTAGTTTTCAAATAAAGGGCAGGAGATATTCTCCTGCTTTTTTGTTTTGGTGCTCTTAGAAAAGTCCAATTAACTCTGGACCTTGATTATTTTTATTTTGAAAAAATTTCAGAAACTTGAAATGAGTAACCCAAGTACTTTCTTAAGATCTTTTCCTTAGATCATATAGGACAGAAATGAGCAAAAACCCTCAACAGCTTGGGATTTAACGAATCGGGAAAGTGGCTGAGTATTTTTAATCAGGCTAAGAATGAGGCAAAGATTCTTTTAGAATCAAGAGATGATTCTTGTCTGCCTGTAAAAGATTTTCTGAAAAGGGCTTAATTCAAAAATCCAGAAAAGTTAATGTTTCAACCAGTTTAATTCATTTTCAGAATACCATAAGAAAAGAAAATAAAAAAAGAGGCTGTCTCAAAAGTAGATAGTTTAAAAGGCTAGTCGATTTCTC
>CAZFSC010000141.1:0-8746 GCA_964521585.1 uncultured Limnohabitans sp. | reverse complement strand
AGTTGCCATTATTGAAACTTTAAAAAATGAGATGTAGCGAAATTTCCAAGAAATTATTGGAAATCAGATTCTTTAAAAAAATCCTTCGAGGTTTTGGAAACCTCAAAGGATATCTGCGGTTACACGTAATTATTCAACATCACAGGCATTACGAGCATCAGGATATCTTCATTTTCATCCTGCTCGGCAGGTAAAATCAGACCTGCTCTGTTTGGTGCGGAAAATCTCAGACTAACTTCCTTGCAAGAAAGGTTATTCAGCATTTCAACCAAAAATTTAGCATTGAACCCAATCTCAATATCTTCTCCATCGTGATCGCAGGAAAGTCTTTCATTCGCCTCGTTGGAAAAATCAAGATCCTCTGCTGAGATCAGCAATTCAGAACCAGTCAGTTTCAACCTTACCTGGTGGGTGGTTTTATTGGCATAAATGGCGATTCTTCTCAATGAACTCAACAATTCCTGACGGTCGATATTCATGCGATTAGGATTCTCTGTAGGAATCACATTCTCGTAATCGGGGAATCGCTCATCGATCAATCGACAGATCATTTTGATGCTATTGAATTTGAAATAAGCATTTGACTGGTTAAACTCCACGGTCACCGGTACATTCTCGGAAGGCAAGGTGGACTTCAACAGGTTTAAGGCTTTTCTTGGGATAATCAAACTGGCCGCATCGCCAGAAGCGATATCTACTCTTCTGTATCTTACCAATCGATGTCCGTCAGTGGCTACGAAGGTAGTGTTGGTCGCGCTCAAATTAATATATACCCCAGTCATCGCCGGTCTCAATTCGTCAGAGCTGGTAGCGAAAATAGTGTTTGAAACAGCACTGGAAAGTACTTCTGTGGACATATCCACCGTAGTCGCATTGCTTACGGTTGGGATTTTTGGGAAATCCGTCGCATTCTCACCGGCTAGTCTGTAACGACCGTTGTCAGAACTAATCTCCACTGCGTAAGTGTCGTGATCGATGCTGAAAGTCACAGGCTGCTCCGGAAGATTTTTGAGAGTTTCAATCAAGATTCTTGCAGGAACTGCAATATTTCCATCTTCCTTTGCTTCCACCGTGATCTCTGTCATCATGGAAGTCTGTAAATCAGAAGCAGTAATGGTAAGGAGGCTGTCCTTGATTTCAAAAAGGAAGTTTTCCAAAATTGGCACCACCGGATTAGTCGTGACCACGCCGTTGATGGCCGAAAGCTGCTTTAGAAGTGCAGAAGAGGAAACAATGAATTTCATATCTAAGGCTTGTTATTTTAAATTTGAATGGGGGTAAATTTATAAATAAAATCTAATTCGAACCGCGGTAAACAATAATTTGCTCGAACGAATTTTAATATCATCACTTTTTTAGCTCAGTCCGCAAGAAGCATGGTCAAATTATATCTGCATTCTACCGCTGTCAATTTAATGTCCAGATCAGTATTTTCTTCCATATTTCCCTTTTCTTATCGTCCAGACCAATCCTCCTATTCCCAGCAGGACCAAGACTGGAAGAATAACATTGATCATTTGCCAATAGGTTTTTTCTTCAGCTACCTTCACCTTATTAAGGGGGCGGATCTTAATCGTTCGGGTTCTCGAAGCAATAATTCCATCGGGGTCTGTCAGGTATTTGGCCAGATTTCGAAGCAGGGTTTTGTTGGCAAAGGTCATCTGACTAAGTGGATCCTCTCCCAGCGGCAAAGGGGATCCATCCTGAAAACTCAGCCTGCTTTGGAAAAGTGAACCGTCCCCAAATACCACTACTTTTCCTTCACCACTTTCCCTGAAGTCAGCCTGATTGAATTCTTCAGGCACAAAGCGATTCTTGAATACCGAGGTAAACTCTCCTTCCAACAAATATCCCAGTGGTAAATTTTTCTGTTCAAAAGTTTTGGGATCAGGCTCGATACCGATCTCTGACAACGAAAGTTGTAGCGGGGCTGGGATTACTTTAGAATATTCTGAGCTGAAAATCAGAGGAGTTTTTTTGACTTGTTCTGCTTTTACCGTATCAAGACTGCTCGCATATCTAAAACTCACCACATCCAGTCCTTTGGTAATCGGATGGTTTTGCATTTGACCTGCCTGAAAATAATAAAGCCAAGGCATGGGCCTCATCTGTTCCTGATTTCCAAAATTACCGGCCATCGTGGGAATCAGTCCAAAATTAATATCCTGAATCAAGTCATTATTGATTCGAATTCCATATCGGAAAAGTAAATTTTCCAATCCTGTCTCCAAAGGCATCGCCACAGCTGCACCACCGGAGAGCTCATTTTCGTCTACCGCAACGCCATTGGACAAAACGACCAGATTACCACCCTGGAGCACATATTGATCTAAAAGGTAAATCTCGCGCTCTGAATACAATTCCTTTGGTGCCTGTATGATGACGGTTTTGAAATTGGCCAGATCGGCAGGTTTTTTGGCTTGCTCCAATGGCACTTTGAAAATCTCAAATTCACCATCCAGCGCCTCCACTATTCCAAATCCATCGTCCTGCCCATTTTCTCCGTGGCCGATAATCATCGCGATGGAAGAGGCGCCTGGGGAAATCAGTTTTTGAATGGCATTGCTCAGTTCAAACTCGAGATTCTCGATGGATTGATTCAGAATTTGCTCCGGGCTCATGCCCTGCTCGCCCTTGAGTACCAAGGCACCGGTTTCAAATTCCGAATTGCTTACTAAAAACCCCGGGAAAATCAACTGCGCCTGCTGACCGGCATTTTGGCTGACATAGAGGTTGGTGGGATTGATCCCGTAATCAACCAAATCCAGGATAAATTCTTCTTGCTTCTCTTCTTCCACAGACAAGGGATCGAAATAAGAAAAGGTAATCGGGGCCGGACTGTAAGCATTGAATGTTCGGACCGTTTCTTCCAGCGACTTTTGAAGTCTACGCATTCCTCCAGGGAGATTTTCCCCAACCAGTAAAATATCTACATGAAGCGGTTCAGTCACCTGAGACAGGACCTTTTCTGTTCCTGGGTGCAATGAATATCGTTTTTCCTCAGTCAAGTCAATTCGGAATCGCAGCAATTGTGCAAGAAGAACGAAGACGAGAATCCCTCCGAACAGGAAAACCCAAGGTTTGACGCTATGGAAGAATGACTTTTTCATTTATTCCTCAAAACCAAAATCGTGGATCCCAAAAACAACCAAATCATTCCGAACAGAAAAAAAATATCTCTTGAATCAATCACTCCCCTACTCAAACTACTATAATGATAACTTAGACTCAGCTCCTCCACCCAATAGGCAAAATCGCCCAATTGCAAATCTGCTGCTGCTGAAAAGCCGAAATAAATCACAAAGCATAAAAATACACCGAGGACAAATGCAAGAACCTGCTGAGAAGTCAGCGCACTGGCAAAAAGCCCTATTGCCGTAAATACCGCACCGATCATTAATAGCCCGATCCAACTTCCAAAGAATCCCGCCTGATCCATATTTCCGACGGGATCCCCAAGGGAATTCACACTGAAATAATAAATCAAGGTCGGCAACACTCCCACAAAAACCAGAGCAAGTACAGCCAGATATTTGGCTATTACAATCTGGAAAAGGGAAAGCGGTGAGGTCCGAAGCAATTCCCAAGTGCCGGTTTTTCGCTCTTCGGCAAGAACCCGCATAGACAATGCCGGGATCAGGAAAGTGAATACGTAAGGAGTATAAGTAAATAACACTTCCAAATCCGCAAAACCATATTGGAGGATGCTGCTTTCAGGAAAAACCCATACGATCAAGCCCAGTGCTATCAGGAATAAGGAAAGCACCAGATAGCCCAGGAGGCTCCCGAAAAATGCATTGATCTCTTTCCAAAAAAGGCTCTTCATGTTTTATGAGCGTATTTTAATTGTCTTTTCCTTCCCACACTTGGTCCGAGTGCAGTTAGGATGATTGAAACCTGTTCTTTCTGGCGATAGCTTTTTCATGCCTGGCTCATCGAGGTGATTTCCCGAAATATCTGTTCAAGATTTTTTCTGCTCTGATTCAGGTTGATCAGGTTCAATTCCTTTTGTTGGATCAGCTGCATGACTTCCTTTCTAGCCTCGCCTGCATGGATGACCCCAATCAGAACCTCTCTTTTGCCTTTTGGTCCGTAGCTTACGGCAGGGAAATTTGCAAACCATTCCAATTCCATCTCCTCTTCGGTCTCCAGAATCAGCTGCACTTCCGTAGCGCTGGATTTCAGATTGTCCAAGGATTCAGCCACAAGGATTTTACCTTTATTGATGATCACTACATCCGAACAGATGGCCTCCACTTCCTGCATAATATGGGTGGAAAGGATCAGGGTTTTATTTACGGCCACCTCCTTGATCAACTCCCTAATCTCTACCAGTTGATTGGGATCCAATCCGGTCGTAGGTTCATCCAAAATGACCACTTGGGGATCATGAATCAATGCTCTGGCCAGACCCACCCGCTGCCGGTAACCTTTGGATAGTTGGGCAATCTTCTTGTGCTGCTCCGGTCTAAGCCCTGTTTTGTCGAGCATGGTATGGACTGCCTGTTTGAGGGACCCACCGGAAAGCCCATACAAACCTCCAGAAAATTCCAAAAATTCCCGAACATACATGTCCAGATACAATGGGTTGTGCTCCGGTAAATATCCGATCAGCGGGCTGACACGTTTTGAATTGCTGATGGCATCCTCCCCCAAAACGGTCACACTGCCAGAATCGGGAGTCAGATAGCCGCAGATGATTTTCATCGTGGTGGACTTACCGGCTCCATTCGGTCCCAAAAACCCCAAGATCCGGCCTGGCTTCACTGAAAAAGTCACCTCGTCGAGGGCTTTTTGCGAACCGTAAATTTTGGTGAGTTGAGATACTTCTAGGGACATAGCTTTGATTACGCCTTCAAAAATAGAAAATTCCCCTTAGGATTGCAGCAATTGCTTTTTTGGATGCTTGCTAAATTGCATTAAAGCCAATCCTACGTTTCCATAAGATTGGCTTTGATTGAAGAAAATTTGATCTTCCTATCTAAAAATGGGAGATCTACATTTCTGACGGATTACTTCTTTCCTTTTGGCCGTAAGGGTCGACACTCTACATCCACCACAAAATAGTTTGGATGCGTCTCCAGCGTCTGAAGCATGGTCGTCGCCACATCAATTGGACGCATCATATTTTCATTGGTCTCCATACCAGGAATGTCATCAAAGAAATTGGTCTGTATGGATCCGGGGTAAATCGTAGAAACTTTGATCCCAAAATCCCGCAACTCCATATAGAGCGAATGGGAAATTCCCCGGACGGCATGCTTAGTACCTACATAGCCTGCAAACTGATTGACTCCGTTGAGTCCTGCGATAGATGCCACATTCAGAATATGCCCCTCATCAGCAGCTTTCATTCCTGGAATCAGTCGCTTCGTGGTATAGAATATTCCGTGGACATTGGTATCGAACATCCCCTTCCAATCTTCCGAAGAGAAGGTCTCGGTAGCACCAAAAACTCCAAAACCGGCATTATTCACAAGGATTCGGATATCAGTCCCTAGTTTTTTGGTGGTTTCCTGAAATGCATTTTCTACAGATTCTTCCTTTGAGACATCGCAGGTGAAAAAGTGGAAATCAGCATGATCCAAGTCTGGAGCTGTCCTTCCCCAACCAGCTACGACGACCCCTTTTTCAAGTAAAAGTTTGACTAATTCAAGCCCGATGCCTTTGCTGACTCCGGTGACTACTGCGATTTTATTTTTGAGTTCCATTTTAAACAGATGATTTATGTACGTCTTTACAAAAGAGATTTTAACCGAAATAGTTCTTCTAATTCAGATTTTTACAGACGGAACTATATAAAAGAGGATGGGTAGGATCATTTTTCTAAATTTGAAGAAGAACCAAAAAACCTCAACCATGAAAAAATTCCTTCTTCCGCTTATTCTGATCACCGGTACAGCGATGGGGCAGTCCTCCCTACGACCTGCAATTGATAAGAAAGCAGCAGCCATCGAGTCCAAAGTCATTGAATGGCGCAGAGATATTCACCAGCATCCTGAACTCGGAAATATGGAAGTTCGCACAGCAAAAAAGGTCGCAGATCATCTTCGCTCGCTGGGCCTTGAAGTCACCGAAGGCGTGGCAGTGACAGGCGTCGTTGGACTACTCAAAGGAGGAAAACCCGGTCCCACCGTGGCACTACGAGCAGATATGGATGCCTTGCCGGTGACTGAGCGGGTGGATCTTCCTTTCAAATCCACTGTCACTACCACTTACAATGGGCAAGAAACTGGCGTCATGCATGCCTGTGGACACGATACGCATGTGGCAATCCTCATGGGTGTAGCCGAAGTACTTGCCGGAATGAAAGATCAATTGGAAGGGAATGTGAAATTTATATTCCAACCAGCTGAAGAAGGCGTTTATGATGTAGATATGGCTGGAGCAGAACTCATGGTCAAAGAAGGGGTCATGAAAGATGTCGATGCAATCTTCGGTCTTCATATCGGCTCACAGATGGAAGTCGGCAAAATCGGCTATCGATCAGGTCCGGCTCTCGCAGCAGTGGACAACCTGGAAATCACACTAAATGGTACCCAGGCGCATGGAGCCTCTCCTTGGTCAGGTGTGGATCCAATTGTCACTTCTTCCCAGATCGTCATGGGTTTGCAAACGATTTTGTCCCGAAATGTAAATATCACCGAAAATCCAGCAGTAGTCACGATAGGTGCTATCCATGGTGGTATCCGGCATAATATCATTCCTGAAAAAGTGGAAATGATCGGAACCATCAGGACCTTTGGCACAGCTCAGCAAGACTTAGTGCACAAGCGAATCCGCGAAATCGCAACAAACATTGCTGAGAGTGCAGGTGCCAAAGCGGATGTTAAAATCGAAAAACTTTACCCCTCTACTGTTAATAATCCAGAGTTGACTGCAAAGATGGCCCCCACCATCTTAGCTGCTGCAGGGGAAGGAAATGTCATCGCTAATCCTCCGATCACAGGAGCGGAAGATTTTAGTTTCTATCAAATCGAAAAACCAGGATTATTCATTTCCTTAGGAGGGATGAAAAAAGGAGGAGACCCAACCAAAACCCCATCTCACCATACCCCTGATTTTTACATAGACGAAGCAGGATTTGTACTGGGCATGCGCGTAATGAGCTACTTTGTGGTAGATTATATGGGGATGAAATAAATTAAGATTTGACCTGTAGGTTTAAAAAATTTCCTACCCTTTGAATTGAATACTCGGGTCAGATTGATCCGAGTATTTTTTTTCATTGAGCGCTAATCCTATTTAAAGCAATAATCTCATATTCAAATAAAATAGATTTCTCTATCTTGAAAAATAAAGCCTCCCAGCATATTAGATACCTACATAAATTCTCCAAACTTTCTAAATCCGAAAATTTTGAAAAAGCTACTTATTCCATTCCTCTTCATTTCTATTACCACTTTCGGCCAGTCGAGTCTTCGGACAAAAATCAACCAATCAGCAAGCCAGGTAGAATCGAAGGTCATCGACTGGCGCAGGGATATCCACCAGCACCCTGAACTCGGAAATCGGGAAGTTCGCACTGCAAAAAAAATCGCTGATCATCTTCGATCGCTCGGAATCGAAGTCACTGAAGGTGTCGCCGTCACAGGAGTAGTCGGCATATTAAAAGGTGGCAAGCCTGGACCAATGGTTGCGCTTCGTGCCGATATGGATGCCTTACCAGTGACTGAGCGGGTGGAGCTACCCTTCAAGTCTTCTGTCACCACGACCTACAATGGGCAAGAAACAGGAGTCATGCATGCCTGTGGCCACGATACTCATGTGGCAATCCTCATGGGTGTAGCAGAAGTGCTTTCCGGAATGAAGGATCAATTACAGGGTTCGGTGAAATTCATTTTTCAGCCTGCAGAAGAAGGAGTCTATGACGTGGATATTGCCGGTGCAGAATTGATGGTCCAAGAAGGAGTCATGAATGAGGTAGACGCCATCTTTGGATTGCACATTTGGTCTCAAATCGAAGCTGGCAAAATAGGCTACAGATCCGGACCGTTTATGGCTGCTGTGGATAATCTGGAGATTTCGGTCCAAGGAACACAAGCGCATGGTGCAACACCCTGGTCAAGCGTGGATCCAATTGTAACAGCATCCCAGATTGTTACCGGTTTGCAAACTATTCTCTCCAGAAATGTGAATATCACTGCGGCTCCTGCAGTAGTGACCATTGGGGCGATCCATGGAGGTATCCGGCACAATATCATTCCGGAGCAGGTGGAAATGATCGGAACCATCCGGACTTTCGGTGATGATCAGCAGGAATTGGTGCATCGGCGAATCCGGGAGGTAGCCACCAATATCGCTGAAAGTGCCGGCGCATCAGCAGATGTCCGGATTGGAAAACTCTATCCTTCCACGATCAATCCTCCAAAATTAACCACAAGTGTAATGCCCTCACTCGAAGCAGCTGCCGGAAAGCAAAATATTATTGCCATGGATCCAGTGACCGGGGCCGAAGATTTCAGCTTTTTCCAACGCGAAAAACCAGGCTTCTTTTTCTTCCTTGGCGGAATGAAACCAGGCGCAGATCCTAACAAAACTCCATCACACCATACACCTGATTTCTATGTAGATGAAAGCGGTTTGATACTTGGTGTAAGGACGCTGAGTTATCTGGTAGTGGATTACATGGGAATGAAATAGATCTAAGATTTAGGATATAGCATTTATAAATCTTCGGGGCGTTACACGTAGAATCATTCAAGAAATTAATAGAGCTTAAAAAACACCCATGCCTTTAATGAGA
>CAZFSC010000140.1:0-8958 GCA_964521585.1 uncultured Limnohabitans sp. | reverse complement strand
AGCTATCCGGAGGACAAAGTGAAAAGCGCACAATGGATCGGAAATGGGCCCTATAGGGTCTGGCAGAACAGATTGAAAGGTGTAGAATTTGGACTTTGGGAGAAAGAGTACAATAATACGATCACAGGCTATAGCTTCGAAAATTTAATCTATCCTGAGTTTAAAGGTTTTCATTCCAACTTTCATGCACTGAACTTAAAGACTGAAGAGGGAGAAATTGAGGTCCGGACAGAGACTCCGGGATTGTTTTTGGGTCTATTCAAACCTGAAATTCCACCTCTGTCCACACCTGGGACTCGTCCTGTTTTACCGCGGGGAGATTTATCCTTCTTGTATGATATATCACCAATAGGAACCAAATTTCATATGGCGAATGAGTTGGGGCCTCAAGGTCAAAAGTCGAATGGAATTTCACACCCCGGAGATGAGGGCTATGCCATGATTCTTTGGTTCGATTTTAAATAACCAAACCTAATAACCTTAAGCACCATGCGAAAACTCATCCTCTTATTTTCACTGGCCCTTTGGACATCAGATTCATTTGGGCAGGGACCAATTCTCAAAACTGAATGGTCAGATCAACTCAATCCTGAAACACCCCTGCCTGAATATCCACGGCCTCAATTGGTCAGGGAAAATTGGCAAAATCTGAATGGACAATGGAATTATGCGATTTTGACCAAGGGAACAAGTCCAAACACAATCGATCAAGGAAAAATCACTGTTCCATTCCCTGCCGAATCTTATCTCTCGGGAGTTCATAAGATGGTGGGAGCTAACTCAGAACTTTGGTATGAGCGAAGTTTTGACCTGAATTTAAATTCCAAGAATAAGAGGATCCTGCTCCATTTCGGTGCAGTGGATTGGGAAGCAGAGGTATGGATCAACATTCAGCCGGTGGGCCTGCATCAAGGAGGATTTGATGGATTCAGCTTTGATATCACGCCTTATCTTAAACCTGGTAAAGCCCAAAAAATCAAAGTGAGGGTATGGGATCCAAGTGATGAAGGACCGCAGCCTCGGGGAAAACAAGTAAAAGATCCTAAAGGAATCTGGTATACCCCTGTGACAGGAATCTGGCAGACGGTATGGTTGGAGTCAGTGCCAGAGACCTACATTCAATCAATCTATGCAGTGACAGATTGGGATAATTCTGCTTTGGACTTTTCGCAAGTAATAGTAGGAAATCCGGTAGATCTGAATCTTCAGATCATTCTTACAGAAGGAGGGAAGGAAGTATCTGCTTCTTTGGCTCCGCTGACAGCAAGTCGAAAACTAAAATTGGAGAATCCCAAAGCCTGGTCGCCTGACAGTCCGTTTTTATATGGAGTGAAAGTTAGATTGCTTCGGGGAGAAAAAGTGATCGATGAAATCAGCTCTTATGCTGCATACAGGGATATTCGAATGGCAAAAGATGAAAATGGATTTCAGAGGATGTTTCTAAATGGGGTGCCTCTTTTCCAATATGGCCCTCTGGATCAAGGTTGGTGGCCAGATGGACTGTATACCGCTCCGACTGATGAGGCCTTGGCTTTTGATATTATCAAAACCAAGGATATGGGTTTCAACATGATTCGAAAACATGTAAAAGTTGAGCCAGCGCGCTGGTATTTTCATGCAGATCGGATGGGAATGCTTGTCTGGCAGGATATGCCCAGTGGGGATATGGGAAATCGATGGGAAATCAGGCCTGGGATCATCCGGGATGGATTGAACAGAGACCGGACGGCAGCAAGTGAAGCAATTTTCAAGACAGAATGGACTGAAATCATAAATGAGTTCAAGTTTTTTCCCTCCATCGTAGTTTGGGTTCCATTCAATGAAGCTTGGGGACAATTTAAAACCACGGAAATCGTAGCAATGACAAAACGCATCGATCCTACCCGGCTGATCAATTCGGCGAGTGGAGGCAATTTTGAAATGGATGGAACCGATATAGTGGGTGATATCTTGGATCTGCACAATTACCCTGACCCAGTGATGCCTGATCCGGCGGCTTTCGGCAAAAATGACTTGATGGTCTTGGGGGAGTTTGGTGGTTTGGGCTTACCTATTGAAGGCCACACCTGGCTCAACAAGGACAATTGGGGCTATCAGAGTTTCACATCTAAAGAAGATCTTCAAAAGCGTTATGAGCAATTAATGGTGGATTTGAAAAAATTGATTCCGCTGGGTTTGGCTGCTGCGGTATATACCCAGACTACCGATGTGGAAGTAGAAACCAATGGTTTGATGACTTATGATCGGAAAATCCTGAAGTTTGACGAAATATTCATGAAAAACATTCATAAGGATCTTTACAGATAGATTTAAATGAGAAAAACCCGGATCTGAATTAGATCCGGGCTTTTTTTATGCCGTTTGACCGGCATGTTTACCCTCTCGGAATTCTTCAACTGCTTTTCTGTTGAAGTCGGGAAGGTCTTCAGGGCTTCTGGATGTTACCAGTCCCTGATCAACCACTACTGCTTTATCCACCCAATTTGCTCCTGCATTGATTAGGTCTTTTTTGATGGATGAGAATGAGGTCATAGTTCTGCCTTCGACTACCTCTGCTTCGATGAGCATTTGAGGTCCATGGCATATAGATGCTACAGGCTTGTGCTCTTCAAAGAAGCTTCTTACAAAACTCACGGAGGTAATATCTCTTCGCAGTTTATCAGGATTGATTACACCACCGGGAAGCAACAAAGCGTCAAAGTCTGTCGAACTAACTTGGTCTACTCGCTTGTCTACTTTGAAATCTTCGCCCCAGTTTCCGTTTTTCCAGGATTTAATGGAGCCTTCCTCGGGTGAAATGATCAGGCATTCTGCGCCTTCTTTTTCTAGTGCTTTTCTGGGTTCTATTAATTCGGATTCTTCAAATCCGTTGGTGGCTAATATTGCCACGCGTACGTCTTTTAATTTACTCATGGTAGTGTGGTTTAGTGTTGTCTATTAGTTTAAAATAATTTCTATGTTAATCTATATAATTAGGTTCAATAATTATTCCAGCTTGAATATGGATATCATATATAATTGAAAATCAGATAAATATAATTATAACGGGTTTAATTTTATAAGTTGAAAAAATCATTGATGGGGAAGTCTATTCATCTTTTGAGGAACTGGATTCAGGATCACATAAGACCTGTCCGACAGGTACATCCTTGTTTCGTACGCGGATATATTTGTCATTTGGTATGATACCATTCCCATATCTGATGGAAAAGACTCTTGTAAAGTTGGCACCAAAGAAAAAGATCAAACAGGAGTAATAAATCCAAATCAAGACTACAATAATTGACCCTGCTGCACCATAGGTAGAACCGGGCTCAGCTATGGAGAAATAATATCCAAGCAGAAATTTCGCTATGACAAACAGGAATGCCGTGATTACAGCTCCCATCCAGACTGTTCTCCATTTGATTTTGGCATCGGGCAAATACATGAATATTAGCGCAAACAACAATGATATTACCCCAAAGGAAAAGAGAAAATCAAAGCCATAAGCTACGTAAACCACAAATTCCGGAAGGATGGTTTTCAGAAAATCGCTGAAAAGCGAAAGTATGGCAGTAAGAACAAAACTGATCAAAAGTAAAAATCCCAGAACAAGAACAAAACCTAAACTGACCAATCGATCCAGAAGTATATCTTTTATAGTTACACTATCGGTAGGTTTGATTTGCCAAATTTCATTCATCGAAATCTTCAAATGAAAGAAAACCCCTGTTGCACCAAAAACCAATACTCCAATACCAATTGCGGATGCCAGGAAGGAATTGCCGCCAGTCTGAGTTTGCATGATGATTTCCTGGAGATATTGAGCAGCGTCAGCACCCATCGCAGCCTCAATCTGATCAGTAAGCCTTCCTTCTACGATATCTTTGCCCCAGACTGCTCCAACGGTATTCACTACGATTACCATCAGCGCAGGAAGGGATAAGATCGCGAAATAGGCTACGATGGCGCTCATTCGCCATGGATCATGCTTATTCCATTGGTTAAAACTTTGGATAAATAATTTTGGGAAATCCTTGATCTTAAATTTTTTAAAATCAGCCATTTAATGTTTTTCTTTTTAATTAGAATTGGGTTTGAAATCGATCCTTGACATCTCTTCCTGAAGTTTTACTCCTCCTTTGATACCAAAATCCAAGGTTCGGATAGGGAATGGGATCATAATATCTTCCGCGTCAAATGCTTTCTTCAAGGTTTTAATTGCATCATTTCTGACACCGATAAAGTCGATTTGTCCTTGCTTGTAATTACACCACACGTTCAAAGTAAAGTTGATTGAACTGTCGCCAAATTCGGTCCAGAATAGCGTAGGTTCCTCATCCTGCAATCTGGATTCTAATCCTCTCATAGCCTCCATTGCCACTTTTTCCACATGCTCTAGATCTTCACCATAGCTAACACCACATCCGATTTGAATTCTTCGTTTTTCGTTTTCGGTGAAATTGATAAATACTTCCTGGAACAAATACCTGTTTGGCACATAAACTACTTGGCCGTTGAACGTGAGAATCTTGGTGACTCTCAGGTCGATATCAATTACTCTACCTTCATGACCGTCGTTGGTCTGAATGACATCCCCGACTTTATAAGGTTGATTGAAAGTGATATAAATACCTGACATGAAATTGGCAGCGGTGTCTTGGAAGGCAAAACCCAAAGCCAGACCCACAATACCTAAACCTGCAAGTATAGAGGAAACTGTTTTACTTAAGTCAAGGATGGAAAGTGAAAACATCACTCCCAAAACAAGGATGACGATGAAAAATAATTGACTTAAAAATCCGCTTATCGTCGGATCAGTACCCATTTTCTGGATGTACTGGTTTGAATATTTACGGGCGGATTTTGCAATGAAAATAGATAAAATCAATACAATAACTGCCAAAATGAGGTTTGGTAAATTGCTGACAGCCAAATTAAACCAAGTTTCAAGTTTTTCTGTGATCAGGTTTAAAATCTCTTGAGCTTCAAATCCAAAAATCTCTGCTAGTGTCATAAATTTTTTTTTGTGTTTTTATGTATTGGTGAAAGGATCATGCCATGACCCCAATTTGAATTTTATTAATTAATCTTTAGTAATCATCTTCAGGATAGCCATAAGCTTCTTTTCTTCCGGTTTGTAATCTGCTGAGTCCAGTTTGTCATCGATTTCAAGCCTTTCACAATCTTTTTCCATACAAAATCGCATGACCTCTGGGTGTAGGTAGTGATTTTTGCAAGTCGACACAGTGTGACCCATCGATTTAGCTACCATTCTCGTAAGCTCAGTTTCAGGTTTTTTGCGTGTTCCTTTTACTGCCTGTTTGGCTTCTTCCTGATATTTGATACAGAGTGCGTTGGCACCCCAAGTCCGGAAATATTTTGCGGTGAAATACTCCTCTTCAGTTGATTCCTGATTGATATATTCATTGATATCTCCTGAATTTACCACTTGCCATTTCCCACCTTCCTCGTATCTAAATAGTTCATAGCCGGGTAGTTGCGAGCATCCTTTCAGCAATCGGACTAGCCTTTTGTTGGTAAGTTTAAGCATTCTGGAGATCCCACTTTTACCTACATATTTGATTTTCATAGCCTTCTCATTGATAGCGAGATGCCTTCTCCGAAGTGTGGTCAGTCCATAGGTGTTATTCTTCCGGGTGTATTGACTGTTACCAATTCTTAGATAAAGCTCATCCAGTAGCGCTACGGCCAGAGCTAAAACTTTTTCTTTGGGCCAGTTTTTTTTAGCTAAATCTGATTTATACCTTTTCCTCAGATTGGGTAAAAAGCATCCAAAATTGCGGAGTTGCGCAAATTTTAATTTTTGAGTGTAAGAGGACCATTTTTCGTGATAGATGTATTGTTTTCGCTCTTTTTCATCCAATCCAGTCACTTGAAGGTAGGTATTGCTTTTCGGGCTGATCCAAACCGATTTCCAGGCAGGAGGAATGACCAATTTTTCAATCCGTTCCAATTCTTCTGCATTTCTAATTTGCTTTCCGCCTTCATCGAGATAGATAAATTCATTTTTTTTCTTCTCTCTGCGATAGCCAGGGTCGCAATCTTGAATGTAAACCAGTCCTCTTGGAAGCTCTGATGGAAATACCATAAATGATGAATATTGATAAAATAGATGCGAATAGGATGCAAAAAACTTTCGGAAATCGAATAATTCCCGGAGTCTCGTCGTCAGGCAGGGGATATCCTGTTTAGATTCGATCCTTAATCTTAATCAAGTATCAGAGGAACGAAATTTTTTCCTAGCGCTGTATTGTACGGCTATCGGTCTAGAAATGAGGTTTCGCAAATTAAACACACGATTGAAGTCAAATGTTATTTATCAACTATGGGGAATTGAGCAAAAAAAAACCGGTTCTAGACCGGTTTTTCGTTTTTATATGAATTAAAGGTTTCCCCGTAGTTCCTGTTCTCGCTCAATCGCTTCGAAGAGGGCTTTGAAATTTCCTTTTCCAAAAGACTTCGCGCCTTTTCGCTGAATAATCTCGAAAAACAGTGTCGGTCGATCCTGCACTGGTTTGGTGAAAATTTGCAATAAGTAACCTTCTTCATCTCGATCAACCAAAATATTCAGATCTTTTAATGGTTGCAGATCCTCATCAATTTTGCCTACCCGGTCCAATAAATCATCGTAATAGGTCCCCGGTACTTCCAGAAACTCTACGCCGCGCTTTCTTAACTCACTGACAGTGTCAATAATATTATCGGTGGCAATAGCCATATGCTGCACGCCCGCTCCGTTGTAAAAATCTAGGTATTCTTCGATCTGAGACTTCTTTTTACCTTCAGCCGGTTCATTGATGGGGAATTTCACATAACCGTTTCCATTGGATACCACTTTGGACATCAAGGCGGTGTATTCGGTAGAGATATCTTTATCATCAAAAGTGATCAAGAGTTTGAATCCCATTACGTTTTCATAGAATTCTACCCATCGGTTCATTTCACCGAGTTCCACGTTTCCCACACAGTGATCGATATACATCAAACCGATAGGAGTAGCATTGTAGGAGCTTTTGCGAGGCATATAACCCGGCAAGAATACCCCATCGTAATTTTTGCGCTCGACGAATGTGTGGATCGTATCGCCGTAAGTTTTGATGGAAGCTATTTTGACCTCACCAAATTGATCTTTCAATACTTTAGGTTCACCGGCTGATTCAGCTCCTCTTGAAGTAGTCTCTTTCCAGGACTTTTCTGCATCATCAACCCATAGGGCTAAGACTTTTACACCATCTCCATGCTTGTGGATATGGGCTGCTATATCTCCTTCCTGCTGCATCGGGGAGGTGAGGACCAATCTTATTTTTCCTTGCTTGAGTACATACGAAGCCCGATCTCGGATTCCGGTTTCAGGACCGGCGTAAGCGATCAGTTCGTATCCAAAAGCATATTGATAATATAAGGCAGATTGCTTGGCGTTGCCGACGTACATTTCCACGTAGTCGGTACCATTGAGGGGAAGAAAATCTTCAGACATGACTTCGTTATTATTGGGTTGAATTCTTGGTCAAAGTTAGAAAATCTCGCCAAACATTATTTGGTTTTCGGCAATTATTCCTGAGGGTTTTTATTTCCCCAAAGACTAATCCAGGCCATGATGAGAAATGCCAGGCTCCAACTTCCCAACGGACTATCCATCGCCAACCAGAAAAGTATGAAATACCAAACCGGAGCAAAGACAAATCCGATCAGGAACTTCCAGGTTGAATAGAAAACTTCGTCTTTTACACTTGGCCTTTTCCAGAGCCACAAAAAATAGAGCGGAAAGTGAAAGATTTTCATGAGCTTATTTTTCAGCCCAGTTCCTGAGTTTACTGGATTTGGGACGACTCCCTTTTCCAGAAATAGTTCAACTTCAGATTTGCAGGTGAGATCTACTTCGTTTTCAATCAACAAGTTAAGATTTTGCTCATAGTTCTCGTCGGGTATCGTTACTACCAATTTCTTCAGCGTATTTTCTACCTGTTTTGTGAGCAAGCCTGATTTAGCGGGAGGCATATCTACCTGAATAGGCTGATCAAATGTGATCCGAACCCTACTTCCTGATTTCTGATGTGCACTGTAATTTAGAGCCACAGGCAGAATCACTGGGTTTTTTTCAGGATACTTTTCTTTCAGACCGAAAGCAATTCGGGTAAATCCCTTGCTTAAAGGACGAAGATTGCGGGAAAGGCTGTGGCTGCCTTCGGCAAATACTATTACAGCTCCGTTTTTTCGAAGGACTTCAAAAGTTTTTTCAAAAGTTGATTGATTCTGCTGTATAGTCGAAAAGCCATCTCTCACACGATAGACGGGAAGCATTCGGATCAAATCCAGCAACTTTGCTGCAAGGGAATTTTTGAAAACAGAAGCTCTGGTAAGAAAATAGGGATTCAAGCGTGTATGAGTTGCTATAAGCAGAGGATCAATCAATGCATTCTGATGATTGGCGACCAGGATGACCGGTACATTTTTAGGAATATTCTCGGCACCTTCGATTTTGATTTTTTTAAAATAGCCGTGCAAAGCGACTTTTACCAAAAGTCTCAGAAAGGCATTCAGAAAGTATTTCATTTACTCATTTGAATTGTTGGCGAGCTTGCTTTTGGCTTCCAAATGCCGGCAATGGTCATCCCTGAGATCAAATGCCAGATTCCCCACCATGCAGCGATGATGGCCATTCCGCCTAAGCCTTCAAAGTAAGTGAAAATCAAGACGAGCCCCAAGCCTGAATTTTGAATTCCCGTCTCGATGGTTATTGATTTGACGTCGGTCCATGGCAATCCAAAAGCTTTTCCACTCAGATATCCTGCGCTTAGTGCTAATGCATTATGAGCCAACACCCAAAGAAAAATCATGGATATGTAGTTGAGAAACACTTCCAAATTTGCCATAAAAGCGATCACTACAAAAATCACAAAAATCAAGATACTGAGCGGTTTTAATATTTTGGAAGCTCTTCTGGCAATTGCA
>CAZFSC010000139.1:0-9012 GCA_964521585.1 uncultured Limnohabitans sp. | reverse complement strand
AGAATTCCATTGGCAAGTTTCTTTCCCAATTCTACACCCCACTGATCAAAACTAAAAATATTCCAGATCACGCCCTGAGCAAAAATCTTATGCTCGTACATGGCTATCAGTGATCCCAATGCATAAGGAGTGATTTTTTTCATCAAAATTGAATTGGTCGGACGATTCCCCTCAAATACCCGATGTGGGGCCACACGCTCAATTTCTTCCACTGGCTTACCTGCCTGACTCATTTCCTGTCTAACTTCAGCAAGGGATTTCCCTTTCATCAAGGCTTCAGTTTGGGCGAAAAAATTTGAAAGTAACTTCTGATGATGATCACCGATAGGATTATGCGAAATCGCAGGGGCGATAAAATCGCAAGGTATAAGGTGCGTGCCTTGATGAATCAATTGATAGAATGCATGCTGCCCGTTAGTGCCTGGCTCCCCCCAAATAATAGGACCTGTCTTATAATTTACCTTATCTCCTGACCGATCTACGTTTTTACCGTTGCTTTCCATATTTCCTTGTTGAAAATAAGCTGGAAAACGATGCAAATATTGATCATAAGGCAGGATAGCCTCCGAACTTGCCCCGAGGAAGTTGGTATTCCAAATTCCTATTAAAGCCAATAAAACAGGGATATTTTGATCAAAAGAAGCCTTTCGAAAATGCTCATCCATGGCATGGGCTCCTGACAATAATTGCTCAAAGTGATCAAATCCAACAGCGCAGGCTATCGGAAGTCCTATCGCTGACCAAAGGGAATAGCGCCCACCTACCCAATCCCAGAATTCAAACATATTCTCAGGATCAATTCCGAATGCTTTTACTCCATCCAGATTGGTTGAAAGAGCCACAAAATGCTTAGCCACTGCTTGGTCATCTTTGGCATGCTCCAGAAACCATTCTCTGGCTGTCCCTGCATTGGTCATGGTCTCTTGGGTCGTAAAGGTCTTCGAGGCGATGAAAAATAAAGTGGTCTCGGGATCTACTTTCTTGAGCGTTTCTGCGATATGTGTTCCGTCCACATTTGACACAAAGTATATTTCCAGATTTTCCGCCTGATAAGGTTTCAAGGCCTCCGTTACCATTACAGGACCGAGGTCTGAGCCTCCTATACCAATATTTACCAGGGATTGAATAGGTTTTCCAGTGTAACCTAGCCATTTGCCTTGATTTACTTTTTCAGAAAAAGCCTTCATTTGATCAAGCACCCTATTGACCTCGGGCATTACATCTTCTCCATCTACAAGCACCGACCGGTTGGATCGGTTTCGAAGTGCAGTATGAAGTACCGCTCTGTCTTCCGTTTCATTGATCGGTTGGCCTTCAAACATTGCTTCGATTGCAGTCTTGAGTTTGGTTTCTTCTGCCAGCTTCACTAATGCTTCAAGGATTTCATCGTTTACCCTGTTTTTGGAAAAATCTATCAATAGGTCATCCAACCTCAGACTGTATCGGTCAAATCTATTTTTGTCTTCAAAAAGAGAAAGAATCTGGAGGTCTCTATATTTATCCACCAAGGTTTTAAGTTTTTCCCAGGCGGCTGTTGATGTCGGATTTATCGAATTCATAGGTTTATAAAATAGGGTTTAAGCCACAAAATTAAGATTAATCTCAGAGGATAAAAGGATGGATATTGCTTGAGCAACTTTTGAAAAAAATGCGATTCAAAAACTTAAATCTTAATAGATTGCCAAGCCATCTATTTAAGCTTGAACAAAAAACTTATTCTCCAACTCATTTTCCTGTTTGGGACACTGACATTTTCATTTGCACAGGAAAGAAAGATTCAGATGCTCAATAAACATTTTTATCCTAATCATGAAAAGGACAGTGCTGACATGGTCTACTATAGCGTACTCACTTCAAACTCTGAAAAAGAAAGTGTTGAAAAGTTCTATACCAGAGAAATGCGACTGGTCAAATCCACAGAAACCGGAATAAACAAGGATGGAGGTTTTGCTCAAAAAATCATTAAAACTTATGATGAAGCCGGAAAACTCATCAGTCAGAAGACCATAAATCTGGAAAACAATAAGTACTATGGGGTGTATTATAAAAATGAAGTATTACTCGGGGAAGTTATTTTTGACGGTATCCGAACTTATGAAAACAGAAGAGCCGGAGCTGATCAAGCTGTTTTTCTGGATCGAAATGAATTTGAATCCTTTCCTCATACCGACAAACTTTTTTGGCAAAAAAATCTTATTAAAAACTTACGCTACCCAAGACAGGCAAGGGATCTGAAAGAAACGGGAACAGTTATTCTTGCCATTTTGGTAAACAAAAACTCAGAATTAACAGGCATCGAAGTAGCTAATCCACTCGCCGTCTCAAAATCTTTAGCAGAAGAAGCTCTTCGTGTGGCAAGCTTATATAAAGGAAAATTCATCGCTGCCACAGATCTTAAGGGGAACACCATAGATTCTTGGTTGATGATTCCAATCCGGTTTTCTCTGGGCAACTGATGAATTTTCCGTAATTGGTATAAATCAATCCTTCAGAAAATCTCTGAGGACGTAATTTAATATCCCTCCATTGGTATAATATTCAATCTCAACCTCAGAGTCCAGTCTGGATAAAACACTGATCTCACGGGTTCCATCAGCTGTTTTAACTAAAACTTTTAATTTTTGACCCGGAGTCAGTCCTTCTTCGATTCCGAGAATCGAGAATGACTCTTCGCCTGTGAGACCCAATGAATCAGCGTTTTCACCCAATGAAAACTGAAGCGGAAGCACGCCCATACCCACCAGATTGCTTCTGTGGATCCGTTCATAACTTTCTGCGATTACCGCTTTTATTCCCAGCAGTGTGGTCCCTTTTGCCGCCCAATCACGGGAAGATCCGGATCCGTATTCTTTTCCTGCCAGAACAATCAGTGGAATATTATTGGATTGGTATTTTTCTGATGCTTCGAATACGCTCATTTCTTCACCATCCGGAATATACTTCGTATAGCCACCTTCCTGTTGGCTCAGTTGGTTTTTGATCCTAACATTGGCAAAGGTTCCCCGAACCATAACCTCATCATTTCCTCTTCTAGATCCATAGGAATTAAAATCAGGACGCTGCACCCCTCGGCCCAGTAAATACTGACCCGCAGGTGAATTCTCCCTGAATGAACCTGCCGGTGAAATATGATCCGTGGTGATCGAATCACCAAGTTTCAGTAATACGCGGGCATTCTCGATATTTTTCGGTGCTGGAACTTCAGGCGAAATATCTTTGAAAAATGGTGCTTCTTTGATGTAAGTACTGGAATCATCCCAAGGATAAATCTCCCCTTCGCCTGATTCAAGCTTCTTCCAGAATTCATCTCCTTCAAAAATTTCCCCATAATTCTTCTGATAATCATCCGGTGATAGCACCATCCGACTAAATTCAGCAATTTCCTCATTCGTTGGCCAAATATCTTTCAGATAAACCGGCTCCAGATTCGGATCAAAACCGATAGGCTCATTATACAAATCCACATCCACACGACCTGCGATGGCATATACCACCACCAGCATTGGAGACATGAGGTAATTCATTTTGACCTGAGGGTGTACTCGAGCTTCAAAATTCCTGTTACCCGAAAGCACTGAGGCTACTATCAAATCATTCTCTTCCACAGCTTTGGCGATATGTCTGGGTAGAGGACCGGAATTACCGATACATGAAGTGCAGCCATAACCTACAGTGTGAAACTTGAGTGCTTCCAAATCATCTAGGAGGCCTGCTTTTTCCAAATAATCTGTCACTACCTTAGATCCGGGTGCTAGAGAGGTTTTTACCCATGGTTTGACATCGAGTCCTCTCTCCCTTGCCTTGCGCGCAACCAGTCCCGCGCCCAACATAACCGAAGGATTTGAAGTATTGGTACAAGAAGTAATCGCAGCAATCACGATTGAGCCATCGTAAAGTGAAAATTTATCATTGTTCAACTCCACTGTTACCGTTTTCAGCCCACTCTTTACCTTGGTTTCATATTCCACATCAGCGGTAGTATCCATTTTGCCTTTGTTGACTTGTCCACCACCTTCTGCATTCCAGCGGGAAACTTCTCTGCTATCGATTGGTATATAAGATCTTCCATGTATTTTTTGGAGCAACTCTTCGAAACGGGGTTTGAAATTCTTCACCAGAATTTTATCCTGCGGACGTTTTGGGCCTGAGACAGTTGCTTCTACTGACCCAAGGTCAAGTTCTACGACAGAGGAATACTGGATCAGATCTTCATCTTTTCTCCATAGCATATTGGCTTTGCAATACTTTTCTACCAATTTGATCTGAGACGAGGAACGATTGGTCTTACCCATATAATCCAAGGTGCGGTCATCAATCGGAAAATAAGTCACCGTACACCCAAATTCAGGTGACATATTGGAAATCGTGGCCCTGTCTGGAACAGAAAGATGGTCTAATCCTGGTCCAAAAACTTCTACAAATTTACCTACTACTCCGTGCTTTCTAAGCAATTCCGTAATGGTAAGAACCATATCAGTGGCGGTTGTACCAGCAGGAAGTTTACCTGTGAGTTTCAAACCTACTACTTCAGGCATGATAAAATAAATCGGCTGTCCTAGTAAAGCAGCCTCAGCCTCAATACCTCCAACTCCCCATCCTACCACTCCTATTCCGTTGACCATCGGAGTATGCGAATCTGTACCTACCAAAGTATCCGGGAATACATTCCCATCTCTCACGATGGCTCCCTGAGCCAAATATTCAAGATTTACCTGATGGCAGATTCCCATTCCCGGCGGAACCACTGAAAAATTATCAAAAGACTTCTGAGCCCATTTCAAAAATTTATACCGTTCAGAATTTCGCTCATATTCCACGGCTACATTTTTCTCATAACTGTAATTGGTTCCAAAAAAATCAACCTGAACTGAATGATCAATGACCAGATCGACAGGGATAAGGGGATTAATTTTGCCGGCATCTTTACCCTTCCGCTTAGCTTCTGATCTGAGGGAGGCGATATCCACCACTGCCGGTACTCCGGTAAAGTCCTGCATCAATACCCGGGCAGGCTTGAACGGGATATCCTTATCCGAGGGCTGTGGAGTCCAATTTAGCAAAGTATCCAAATGCGCTTTGGTAATGGCAAAATCGTCAAAATTTCGAAGTGCGTTTTCCAGTAAAATTCGAATGGAGAAAGGCAGATGATTAATATTTTTGCCGGAATCCTGAAGTTTTTGAAGGCTCCAATAGGAAAAATCTCCTGAATCCGATTTTAAAACAGTTTTGATGTTAAAGTGGTCTTGATTCATATTTTCTGGTTTTAGAGGTGAAACAACTACAAAAATTAAACTGAATTTTAAGCTTTTGAATTCCCCGATACTTTCGAAAACCTAAATTGAACATTCAAAAACCAAAAATTCAGATCATATTTAGAATTAAACTGTCCTGAATTTTGAAATGGAGTTAATTCTATTGCGTACCGGAAGTGGCTTTTTTCTTTTAGCGACCTTGATTCAATCGACTAAATGGGATGATTGATGGATTCGAATTTTTGACTATCCAAGACTTCAGAAACTAATACTGATCTTGATTTAATCCTTTTAAGGATTTTTCTTCCGTTGGAAGTTTCCTTTCTGGAGCTTGGGATTTTTATTTTAGCCTTAATCGAGGCTGCAGTATTTCTTTTCTATCAGGTAATCCCATTTTCCCTTTTTGGGGAAAAAATGATTGAAACTGTGGAATTCGATAAGGCTGCTAAGACCCATGTACTGGTAGCAAACGTCTATCAATCTAATCCTGCATATTAGAAGATAAGTCAATTGATACAAAAGAACAATCCTGACTTGGTTTTTTTGATTGAAACTGATTCGCTTTGGGAAAAACACCTCAAATCGCTTGAAAAAAAATATCCCTATTTCATCAAACTTCCCAAGGACAATACTTATTGGATTTTACTTTATTCCAAATTGGAAATCAAGTCTCAAAAGATCAATTACCTCATAGATGATGCTATTCCTTCCTTGAAAATTGATGTCAAACTGGTTAATGGAAATCTGGTCAAAATCTATGGTATTCATCCAGAGTCCCCTGTTCCAAGCCAAAACCCAAAAAGTACGAATAGGGATGCGGAGATTCTTATCGTTGGCAAAAAAGCAAAAGAGTACGGTAAACCTGCTTTGGTCATCGGAGACCTGAACGATGTGGCCTGGAGTGAGTCTACCGATTTATTCCAAAAATCTCTGAAATGACTGATCCAAGAAGAGGAAGAGGACTTTTCAGTACTTTTCATGCGAATTCCCCTTTTTCAGATGGCCGCTTGATCACATGTTCCTTAGCAAGCACTTTGGATTGGTTTGTCTTAAATTAGAGAAATAGATTGGCTCTGATCATTTTCCCATAAGCATGATTGCCTGTCTGACCCCTGAGGATGACTCAAGCCCTGATTTTGCCAATGGGGAGGAAAAAAAAGAAGCCCGCGAAAAGATCAATCGCGGGCTTTCTGGAACCGGTTAAAATTTTGAATTAGTTATCCACCTTTTCTTCAGCTTTAGCTTTCTTTCTGAATCCTCCACGGAAAGGCCAAGTATACTCCAAGGCCTCTAAGCTTCGATTGAGATTGTAGGTAGCTGAGTCTGTGTTTTCCATTGTGCTTTTCAGACTTTTGGCAAACTGAGGATCGTTCAGCATTACGCCGATCGCATTATCCTTAGAGTTCAATTTATCGGTTATAAGATTCAATTCCTCGGTCAGCTTATCTGTATTTTCTGCAGTTGATTTTAAGCTGGACATCGTAGATTTTATTTCGGGAAGCAAGGTTTTATCGGTGACCAAATCATTGAACAAATTGCCTTCCTGATTCAATTTGGAAGTAAACTTGTTTAAATCATTGATCATGCGATTGCTATTGATGGAGGCGGTATTCAAATTGGATATGATTGATTTGAAGTTTTGCGCCAACACTGAATCCGTCATGACAGCCCCTGCTATTCCTTCACCTGCAGCAAGCTTTGAAGTAAGCTTTTTCAAATCATTGGTGATTGCTACTAAATTTTCATTGTTTACCTGAAGAGTTTCCATCATCTGATCAGTATCCAATGGCATCACAGCCTCAAGCCGATCCCCATCTTCCACGGGGGGTGCCATGGTAGTTCCTCCATAGATCACGATGATTTTATTACCGATCAGACCATCCGAACTGATGGTGGCTTTGGAATCTTTACGGATCAATTCCACAACGGCTTCCTCGACATTCATTTCTACCTCTACCTGAGAATCGCCGTAGAAATTGATTTTTCGGACTGTTCCGATTTTCACACCAGAAAACCAGACATTATTTCCAGTCTGTAGTCCTCCGATATCATCAAAAACGGCCTTTAGCTGAATTGCTCTGACGAATTTCTTTTGCTGACCACCTAGGGTCAAAATGCCAGTAACCAAGATGGCAATGCCAATAAAGACAAAAATACCAACTACAACTGATCGTTTATTTTCACCTTTCATTTGTGTTTCTAATTATTTTTTATTGTTACCAAGTATCGACCAGTTCCAAGACACCACATTTTGAAGGGTTCATAAACTAATCGTGATTTCTTACCTGATAGTATTTTGTTTATGATTGAATAAAATTATAATCATAGAATGATTTGACACGCTGATCCTCGGCATGAGAGAATACTTCCTCAAAAGTCCCGATTGATTTAAACTGTCCGTCCAATAATACTGCCATGCGGTCTCCAGTATCTTTTGCACAGGTTAAATCATGCGTAATCACGATCGAGGAAGTGTTAAAGCGTTCCCGCACTTCATTGATCAGGCTGTTGATCTCATTACAGGTAATGGGATCTAAGCCAGCTGTAGGCTCATCGTAAAGCATGATTTCAGGATTCAAAATCAAAGTTCTGGCCACACCGATCCGCTTTTTCTGCCCCCCTGAAAGTTCGGAAGGCATCTGATTGATGGATTGGGGTAGCCCTACACTGTCCAAAATCTCTTCGATCTTTCTGGTAATCTCTCCACGGGTCAGATTTTTCACATTCCTTACCAAAGGAAACTCCATGTTCTCCCGAACCGTCATACTATCATAGAGAGCCGAATTTTGAAATGAAAATCCAATTTTCAACCTCAACGCATTCAGTGCTTTGGTATTCAGCTTGGACACTTCCTGTCCCAATACTTTCATCGATCCTGAATCCTGCTTCAAAAGACCTACCATAATCTTAATCAGAACAGATTTCCCAGAACCCGATTTACCTAGCACCACCAAATTCTCCTTTTTATGAAGGTCCAAGTCCACTCCCTGAAGCACTTTCAGATCACCAAATGACTTTTTTAGTCCTCTTACTTCTATAACTCGTTCTTCCATAGCTTACATTCCCCGAATGGCATTTACGATTTGGAGGGCCAATAATTCCTCGATAAAGATCAAAAACATCGAAATGACCACAGCGGAATTCGCCGCTTGACCCACCCCTTCTGTTCCTTTAGATGAATTATACCCCTTATAGCATCCTACAATCCCGATTGTGAATCCAAACAGAATGGATTTCAAAACCGAGGAGAAAATATCCAGAAATGTAATGGACTCAAATACCTGGACAAAAAAGGTAGACAAACTCACCATTTCATTCGCGTTGACACTTAAAAACGATCCCATCAACGCTACAAAATCAGTATACATGACCAACATAGGGATCATAAAGGTGGTCGCTAAAACTCGCGATACCACTAAAAATTTGAATGGGTTGGTTGCCGAAACTTCCATAGCATCGATTTGCTCGGTCACCTTCATAGACCCGATTTCGGCTCCTATACTAGATCCTACCTTACCGGCAGCGATCAGCGCTGTCACCAAGGGTCCCATCGCCCTGACCACCGCAATCGATATCAAAGATGGAAGCCAAGAAGCCGCTCCAAATTCAGACAGAGAGGGCCGGGACTGATTGGTGAAAACGATACCAACTATAAATCCAGTCAATGAAATTAAAGGTAGAGATTCTACCCCTATTCGGTAGCATTGATGGACTATTTCTTTGAACTCATAGGGTGGCAAAAACACTTCGCTGAAAAACC
>CAZFSC010000138.1:0-9134 GCA_964521585.1 uncultured Limnohabitans sp. | reverse complement strand
GGACCGATGATACCTACAATTCCACCCTGAGGGAGAGCAAAGTTTAGATCTTCGAAGAGCAACTTGTCTCCATAAGCTTTGGAAACTCCATTGACTTCAATCACTTTGGATCCAAGACGTGGCCCCGGCGGAATAAACAATTCCAATTTGGCTTCTTTTTCCTTTGCCTCCTCACCGACTAATTTATCATACGCGCTCAGACGCGCTTTTCCTTTGGCCTGTCTGGCTTTCGGTGACATTCGGATCCATTCGAGCTCACGCTCCAAGGTCTTCTGACGTTTTGACTCAGTCTTTTCTTCCTGCTTCAGACGATTTTGCTTTTGATCCAGCCAAGAAGAATAATTGCCTTTCCATGGAATCCCTTCACCACGATCCAGCTCGAGAATCCATCCGGCCACATTGTCCAGAAAGTATCGATCGTGAGTCACGGCAATGACGGTTCCTTTATAATTCTGCAAATGCTGCTCCAGCCAATGCACCGACTCGGCATCCAGGTGGTTGGTAGGCTCATCCAGCAACAAAACATCCGGCTCCTGAAGCAAAAGTCGGCAAAGCGCCACTCTCCGCTTCTCACCACCAGACAAGGTAGCAACGTTGGCATCACTAGGAGGCAGCCTAAGGGCGTCCATGGCTTTATCCAGCATGACATCAAGTTCCCAGGCGTTAGCCGCGTCAAGCTTCTCCTGCACCTCTCCCTGGCGTGTGATCAACTTGTCCATCGCGTCGGGATCCTCCATCAGCGCAGGATCCATGAATTTCTCATTGATTTCTTCAAATTCTTTCAATAAGGCAACAGTTTCGTGAACGGCCTCCTCCACCACTTCCTTGACGGTCTTGGAAGGATCCAAGCTAGGCTCCTGCTCCAGCATACCTACCGTGTAGCCAGGTGACCAGACGACTTCACCTTGAAACTCTTTATCCTTCCCTGCAATGATTTTCAACAAGGAGGATTTACCTGAACCGTTTAGACCGAGGACTCCTATTTTGGCTCCGTAAAAAAAGGAGAGGTAAATATTTTTAAGAACTTTTTTCTGAGGCGGGTACACTTTGGAAACACCGGCCATTGAAAAGATAATTTTTTCTGAACTCATAGTTTAATTTTTACTGTATTCATGTCGCAAAGATCCAAAGATGGCAAAAAAACCCCTTTCTTAGGATAAGTGCTTTTGAATTAATTAATTTGCGAAAAGTTGAAAACGGCCACCTAAACCCAATTGTAGCGAAATGAATCATCCCTATGGATATATTAAAGAAAAGAAGGTTTTTTTAAAGGGTTTTTTAGGTCAACCGGATCGACAGATTGGAGAGGTCAAAGAGGACGAAGCCTCCACGCTGAATTATTTTGAGGGCCGTTTTGAGCAACTCAAAGAGAAAGTAGAAAAACTCAAAACCGATATTCAGGAAAAGGAAAACAAGGGTTCATTTCTGATGAAATTGATCCACTTGAGGGATTCACTGCTGCAAGCAGATGCGTTGGGAGATTTTATACCCCTGATCGAATCATTAAATAAACAGGAAGAAATCCTGAACGAAATCATCCAGGCCAATCGAGCCAAAAATCTGGAGATCAAGGAAGCATTGATCCAGGAGGCAGAAGCTTTGAAAGACAGTACAGACTGGAAAGAAACCACGGAGGCATTTAAAGACCTGAAACAAAGATGGGTCAAAACCGGCCCGGTGGAAAAAGAATTGCAAGAGGAGATTGAAAATCGCTTTGAAGCGATTGTTCAGCACTTTTTCGAAAAAAGAAGACATTTCTTCGAAGGCCTGGCTCTTCAGGCTGACGAAAATATCAAAATCTACGAATCACTTGTGGAGCAGGCAAGGGAAGCCCATGACCTTCCGGATGCCAAAATGGCTTTTGAAATCTCCAAAAAGATCCAAAAACAATGGAAGGAATCAGGCAAAGTTCCTGCTGAAAGAAGACAACCGCTATGGGATGAGTTTTCGAAATTGAATAACCGGATCTTTTCAAAGTACAAACGCACGCTAAATCCCGGACCAACCATGCATCCGAGAGAGCTCATGCGAAAAGTGGAAACTTTGACCGAAGAGATCAAGCAACTGGCTGGCAAACCAACTTCCTACGAACTCATCGGAAAAGCGAAAGCCATTCAGGAAGAATGGCGGAAGCTGCCGCAACGAAAACCGAAAGAGGCCAATTTGATCGTTCGTTCCTTCCAGTTCTTTTCGGATATCGTCTTTGAAAAAGCATTTCTGGAAAAGCTCGTACACGGGAAATACGAGGACTTTGACGAAAAACCAGTCGATGAACAGACTCAGATCAAAATTGCTTTGGTAAAAGATTTGCTGAGAAGAGATCAGGCCGAACTGGAAGCTGCACAGGCCAATTCAGAAAATTTTCGCGTCCAGTCGGCTGATTTTGATATTATGATGAAGAAAAAACTGTTCAGCGTCAAGCGAAAAGTTGACGTCAAAAATTATATTTTGAAACAACTTTCTTTTAAATAAAGAGTAGAAGAAGAGATATTTAAAAAAAAAGATATTTTTGCACCTTTTAAAAGCAAGAACTCTTAAAATTAACAACATATGTACTGGACACTCGAATTAGCTTCTTACTTAGAAGATGCCCCTTGGCCTGCCACAAAAGACGAATTGTGCGATTATGCCATTCGATCTGGCGCACCAATGGAAGTGGTAGAAAACCTGCAGGAATTAGAAGACGATGGAGAACCTTATGAGACCATCGAAGAAATCTGGCCTGACTACCCTACCAAAGATGATTTCTTCTTCAACGAAGACGAATATTAATCAGAAGCCCTGCTCAGTCGGGGCTTTTTTATTGACTCAAAGCCCAAGTACCTGACGCAATCGCGAATATCCTGTCTTGCTCACGGGTAGCTGTCCCCCTTTGCGAAGCTTCACGAGATACGAATCCCGCTCGTAAGGCTCAATCCTTGCAATTTCGTTGAGATTGAGAATATAGGAGCGATGAACTCTGGAAAAGCACAAAGGATCGAGTGCTTCTTCAAGTGATTTCATGGTCATCTTTTTGAGAAACTTCCCCGAGGCGGTGTGGATAGCGATGTAATCGTCCTCAGCTTCAAAGTAAAGCACTTGAGAGGTGGGAATAATTTTGATTTCGTTTTTTACCCGCACGACCAGCCGATCACTTTTCTCAGCCAAGTTGGTGATTTGTTGTTTGGGAGTGGATTGGTCCGCTGCGGAGTGAAACTGTCCCAAAAACTTTTGAATTGCCTTTGCAAAACGATCCGGAGAAAAAGGCTTGAGCAGGTAATCAATCGCCATGTTGTCAAATGCTTTTAGTGCGTATGCATCAAAAGCGGTAGTAAAAATAACTGCGGGAGGCTCATCCAGAAGTTCCAGCATCTCAAATCCGTTTATTTTTGGCATCTGCACATCCAAAAAGATCAGGTCAGGCTCATGCGCTTGGATGGCCTTCAAACCCTGAAATCCATCCTGACAGATAGCCAGAACTTCAAACTGATTATACTCGGATAAATACTCCTGAACCAAACTAGAAGCTAGTGGCTCATCATCAATGATTACTGTTTTGATCATTTCGTTGCGGTATTTTGAGTGTCACGGTAAATGTGTCTGGGGATTGATGGGTTTTGATTAAATCCTTTCTACCAAACAGCAAAAACAGCCTTCGCTCTATGGAAGAAATCCCAAATCCTGTGCCCTTGGGCGCACTGGTCTCCAGATCATATGGATTGGAAATAGAAACATGAAGATAATTTTGCTCGCGCAATGCTGAAAATCTGATCAATACCGACTCGGTCTGGCCATACAAGCCATATTTGATCGCATTTTCCAACAATGGCTGAATCAATAGCTGGGGCAATTTTAAATTTTTGGCATCTTCAGAAAGTGAAAAATCCACCGTGAGCCGATGCCCAAATCTAACTTTTTCAATATCCAGATATAGATTCAGGTAGTTTAATTCCTCTTCCAATTCCAGCCATTGATGTGAATCTTTTCGGATAGTGCCACGGAGAAATTCGGAAAGCTGAAGTACCATCTCCCTAGCCTTCTGCGGCTGGGACACCACCAGCGCGTTGATGCTATTCAAGCTATTAAACAAGAAATGAGGTTGAAGTTGCTGCCTTAGCTCGGTCAGTTCAGCCTCTTTCGAAAGCTCGTTCATCATCATTTCCCGCTTCTGCAACTCCTGCTGCTGCTCTAATTTGGAAGCTACAATGGCGATCAGCGCCACCAAGATTTCCGCCATTGCCAAGAACGTCCAGCGAAGGTAAAAATGATCTCTCAGAAAATCCTGATACACAATCTGATCTTCGAAGATCCAAAACAGAAAATACCGATGTGCCAGTACAGTCAGCAAACTAATGACAATCGGGAGAATCAAAAGCAAAAAGTTGTTGCCGCCTTTGGGAATGTAAAAACTGAAAATCCGCTCTAGTACGAATACCCCTCCCAAAAATCCAAGAGCAAATACAAGAGCATCTACCAGTGCGGTGTTGTAATCAATCCCGTAATAATATAGCAACAGAAAACATCCAAGAAACCAGATAAGTCCGGCTACTTGGATGATCCATTTTGCATTGGAAGGATTAGAGAAAATTCTTGCAAACACCTTGGCTTTTTTTTGGAATCTCGTTAATAAGATTTGATTTCCAAACCTCCGAAGAAAACTGTGCCTTTAATCAGGAGAATCTTGTCAGGATCAACTTCCGCGATTCGTGATAATCGTTTGTCTTCTACCCCTGCAGCGATATTGCTTACTTCTACCCGTACATCCCAGTGAGGCGGCACAAATAGTTTCATTCCTCCGAAGATCACATCCACCTGTAAGGTAGCCATCCCTGTGAAATCCGCCTGAGTGAGATCCAAGTCCACTCCTCCGAAAGCAGCTGTGAGCTTACCTCCCTGAAAATTCTTGGACATAACCCTCTTATTCACGCCGCTGAAAACAGCATCTATATTCAGTCTGTCTGAAAAAGTAGCACCTGAGGTGCCCCCGAAATTCGTGCCTTTATGACCCGTACTGCTGAAGGTAGATCGAGATGATTCAGAAGTGGACTTGTCGGACAAGGTTTCTGAACTTGATTTCATTCCGGATTTAATCTGATTCTCAATATCTTCCAGAATTTTATTTTCCTTACGCTTTTGGGTGATCAAATACAGCCCCAAAAGAATCAGGATAATCGGGAAAATGTAAACCTGAAGCCCAAAATCGAAGTCAAATTCCCGGTCAAACAAGAAGTAAATACCCAAGCCAAGCATAACTGCACCGAAGAAGCTCTTAAACTCGTGCTTGATCAGAGTAAAAGTTCCTATAGCAATTAGAATCATTGGCCAGGAAAGCAGCCAATCCGGAAAGAAAAAGCCCAACTTACGAAGAAGTAGAAGCACACCGATTGCGAGAATTATAAAACCGAAAATGATCCCGCCGTCATTTTTTTGTTGTCTTGATCTGGTCATGAGTTATCTGTTTTAAATTGATGCTCAAAAATAGACTGGATCTTTTTTCTCAAATATGTCTTTTAGGCCAAGGATCATGAAAAATCGGTGAACAGCCGAAAAAGTCGGTAAAACCGCAGGCGGAATATTGGTTAATTTTTACGGGAAGCCAAAAACTCAGCGTAATCCATATCCTCGGGAGAAGTTATTTTGATATTCTCCGGATTACCGGAGATCAAGCTCACCTGCCAACCTTGGTGTTCATAGACTGTAGCATCATCGGTGAATTGCTGCAACTCATCGACTTCAAAAGCCTTTTTTATTTTAGCTACCTGAAAGGTCTGTGGTGTCTGAACCAATCTGAAGTACTGTCGCTCCTGATAGCAGGATTTACCGTCATCAGAAAGTTTTCGAATGGAGTCTTTTAGACTGACCACGGCTATGCCACTCCCGCTTTTTGCAGCCTCTTCATAGCTTGCCCCGATCACATTGGGATGTACAAAAGGGCGTACTCCGTCATGGATAGCTACCAATTCCGTGTCAGGCTTGAGGTTACTTAGGCCATTTCTGACCGATTGAAAACGAGAATTTCCCCCTGCAACCACCCGATGAGCAATCTGAAAATCATAAGCCTGGCACAAATCTTCCCAGAAAATAAAATCTGAATCCGGCAATACCAAAATCAAATCTATTTTAGCATCGTATTGATGAAATATCTCCAAGGTCCGCATCAGAATTGGTTTACCCCCTACAGGAAGATATTGCTTTGCAATTGAAGCTCCCATCCGGGTTCCCTTTCCACCTGCTACCAATATTGCAGCTTTAGTCATCTGTTTGTAATTAGTCTTTCATCTGTCATTTGGAATCTCGCCAAGTGAATAATCATTCCGGAGTAGGACGTTTTCCTTGCGCTCGATTTCATATTGCAAACTTCTGAAAAATAAAATAGGTATAAAAAAAGCTCCAGAATATGGAGCTTTCGATCTTAAAGGATAAGCATGGCGTCTCCGTAGGAGAAGAAACGGTATTTCTCTTTGATAGCTTCCTTATATGCTTTCATGATCAGGTCATAACCTCCAAAAGCTGCCGTGGTCATCAATAAGGTAGATTCCGGCAAGTGGAAATTGGTGATCAATGCATTTGCAATCTTGAAATCGTAAGGAGGAATGATAAACTTATCAGTCCATCCGCTGCTTGGTTTTAAACGTCCATTGGCAGTAACTGAAGATTCGATAGTCTTCAGGGAAGTGGTTCCTACAGATACCACACGCTTTTTTTCATCCAATGCTTTATTGACATGCTCCACAGTGGTCTCAGGAATGAAATAGTTCTCAGAATCCATCTTGTGCTTGGTCAGGTCCTCAACATCCACCTGTCTGAAGGTACCCAAACCCACGTGAAGGGTAATTGGGGTGACTTCTACCCCCTGCAGTTCCAATCGCTTCAGCAAATGGGGAGTAAAATGAAGACCAGCCGTAGGAGCAGCTACCGCTCCGACATTTTTTGCGAATACAGTCTGATAGCGCTCTCTATCCTCTGCTTCTACTTTGCGCTCGATAAACTCTTTTAAGATGGGTGTCTCTCCAAGCGTATCGATAGTTTTATGAAATTCTTCGTCTGTACCATCAAACAGGAATCTGATCGTTCTCCCTCTGGAGGTGGTATTGTCGATTACCTCGGCTACCAGATCAGAATCTCCAAAATATAGCTTATTCCCAACTCTGATTTTACGGGCCGGATCCACTAATACATCCCAAAGTTTCAACTCAGCATTAAGTTCTCTCAAAAGAAAAACTTCAATTTCAGCCCCTGTTTTTTCTTTGTTCCCGTATAGTCTTGCTGGAAATACACGCGTATCGTTAGTCACAAAAACATCCCCATCGGAGAAGTACTCAATGATATCTTTAAATACACGATGCTCGATTTGACCTGTTTTCCGATGGACAACCATCAGTCGTGATTCGTCACGATTTGGTGAGGGGTGCAGAGCTATTAATTTCTTTGGTACTTCAAATTTGAAATCCGATAATTTCATAGAGGTGTTTAAATTTTCTGAGTGTTGTTAGAATTACTCTAAAAAATGCAAAGATAATAACAATAATGTCCAAATTCAGCTATCTTGACAAATTGTTTTAACCAACTATACCTGATATGCTCTTTTTCCAGCTTACTTGGGAAAGTTTTAGGTTTGCAGCTTCTGCCCTAAAATCAAATTTAACACGGACAATTTTATCCCTATTGGGTGTTACTGTAGGGATTTTCGCGATAATCGCTGTCTTTACGCTGGTGGATTCATTAGAAAAAAACATCCGTTCCTCTTTTTCTTTCTTGGGGACCAATGTGATGCGAGTTGACCGTTTTCCATTTGGAAACGGTCCTCAGGAATATCCTTGGTGGAAATATTTCCGCAGGCCACCTGGTACCGTTGCAGAATATAAATTTCTTGAAAGCAGACTGACTGAAGCTGTGGCCGTCACTATTTCCGCCTCCGCAAGTACTACTGTAAAAGCAGGTAGCAATGCCTACGAAGGAATGCAGTTGACTGGAGTGGCCTATACCTATCAGGATGTATTTGATGTGACCTTGGGAGAAGGACGTTACTTTACTCAATCCGAGATAGATGCAGCCCGCAATTTTGCGATCATCGGCAAGAAAATTTCCGATACTTTATTTCCAAATCAGGAAGCATTAGGTAAGGAAGTAAAAATCAAAGGAATGAAATTCATCGTCATTGGTGTGTTTGAAGAGGAAGGAGAAGGCTTGTTTGATCTCCCATCAAAAGATGAGGCCTGCCTGATTCCCTATGGTGCCTTTACAAAAATGTTTTACACCGGTAGAAATGGCATAGAACCAACTATAGCCGCAAAAGGAAGACCTGAAGATATCGGTCTAGTCGCATTGGAAAATGAAATGACTGGTCTTCTCCGGGCAAAAAGAGGCCTGAGACCTACTGCAGAAAACAATTTCGCACTGAATCAAACCGAATTTATTCAGAATGCAATCGGATCCATTTTTGACGTAATCTCCATAGCAGGCTGGGTGATCGGTGGATTCTCCATTCTTGTCGGTGGATTCGGGATTGCGAATATTATGTTTGTCAGCGTCAGAGAACGGACCAATATCATAGGAATCCAAAAATCACTGGGAGCGAAAAATTACTTTATTTTATTTCAGTTTCTCTTTGAGGCAGTCTTCTTGAGTCTAATCGGAGGCTCGGCAGGAATTCTAATTGTGTTTTTCCTGAGCTTTATTCCCCTTGGAAGTTTGGAGATCGCTTTATCCTTCAAAAATATCATACTTGGATTGGGTGTATCCTCAGCCATTGGAGTCATATCGGGTATTGTACCTGCGACTCTTGCCGCCAGAATGGATCCAGTGGAAGCGATCCGAACTACCTAGATAAAAAAAAGGGGCGATCGCCCCTTTTTTATTTTTCTTGCTATGGATTATTCAATTTCATCCTCAACTTTTGCCGACCCGATGGAAACCAAACCTGAAGAAGATTTGATTTTTTTCTCCAGTTCATCCATTAGTTCCGGATTGTCCAACAGGAGGGTTTTCACAGCTTCTCTTCCTTGTCCTAATTTTTCTCCATTGTAAGAAAACCAAGATCCTGCCTTCTTTATGATTTCCAACTCCACTCCCAAATCAATGATCTCACCCACTTTGGAAATTCCTTGCCCATAGATAATTTCAAATTCGACTAATTTAAACGTAGTGGATACTTT
>CAZFSC010000137.1:0-9138 GCA_964521585.1 uncultured Limnohabitans sp. | reverse complement strand
GTTCGGGATTTTCAGACTTTGCGCAAGCAAAAAGAGCAAATAAAACAATAGGAATAAGTCTTTTCATCAGTTAAAAATTTAGAGGAGATTATTTTTTTTTGATTTGTGAACTACGATTTAAGACAATTCTCCTTAAGCTATCCGATTTTTTTAGAACCCAATCATCAATCGGATAGAAGGGATTATTCAATTAATAATTCTCAATTTCTTCAAGCTTTTGACTCTTCGGTTCCAAAATTTCTTTTATCAAATCGCTTCTCTGAAGCTCTTAAAATCGATTATCGATGCTTTCCACATTCAGATCGCTTCACTGAAGCTCAATGGACCTCCCAAATTTTTCGACTTTCTAACCTTCCAACTCCCCCAATTTCTAACTCCCTTTCTTTCGCCACAGCATCACCGGTAGCACCCAAAACACCCCTACCATACTGAAGATCAATCCTCCAATCGTACCAATTGCCAAAGAAAACCAGAAAATCTCATTTTGTCCCTCAATCAGGAAAGGAATCAATCCAAAGCAGGTGGACATGATGGTCAGCATAATTGGAATCGCTTTTCCACCCACAGATTTCAGTACATTCCGATTGTATAGTCCTATGCTTCGATTGTTCAGATCATTGATGATAAAAATCCCCGCATTCACCGCCAATCCCCCGAGCATCACAAAGGCGGCATAGCCCCCCTGATCAAAGTAAAAGTCAAAGAGTGAGAAAATCAGAAACAAGCCGATGAAACTGATCGGAATGATCAAGATGATATAAACCGGCTGTTTGAAATTTTCAAATAACACGGCACAGATAAAGAAAATCCCGACAATCAACAAGCCAATCAAACCATATTGGCGCTTCGCCTTTTCATAGTTCCAGGAGTAGGTCTGCTTCTTGGCTTCATATCCGATGGGCATGATTTGTTTCATTTCGGCCAAGACTTCATCCAGATATTCATTTCCGAATTTGGCAGAGCCCATGTATTCAAAAGAAGCTACACGGATGTACTGACGGTCTTCTTTGTGAAGGGCATTTGTGGTTGTTTCTTTGGTCAGGACGCCATAATCTGAGATTTTGAAAATCCGATTTTCGCCCCCGATCAACCCTTTTTGCTCCAGATCAAACTTGCTAAAATCCTTCGAATCAATTTCCCGGATTATCAATCCATAATTTTTATCCTCCAGAGTCAGCATACCGGAAGGCCGTTGCGGCTTGCTGAGATCCAGCATGGTATTGATGACTTCAAATTGATTTGTCTCCCCAAGGGCAATCTGATTCTGATCCAGGCGAAGCACAAATTCTTCGGTTTTTCGTTCATCATAGCCCAGACGCTCATTTGTATTGACCTCCTGAATCCGCTTGTGCTTCAGGAGTTTTTCTGCCAATACTTCGGTCTGTCGCTCTAGCTCATCAAAATTATAACCACGCATTTCCACCCGGAAACTCGGGATCCCTTCCCCTCCGCCACCCGTGTAGAACCCCTGACCCACACCATAGATATTCCATTGTGCACCGGACCAGTCGGTAGATTTCACGGAGAGTTTTCCTTTGAGCTGATAGGGCAAAGCTCCCTTTTCGTAGGCCTCTTCAAAGGTGATTGCAATCTGGGCATATTGCCCGGAGACCACATTGGTCACGAATTTATCGATGCCTTTTACGTCCTTCAGATAGGTTTCAAATTCCCGCATGATAAAATCCATCTGCTCCAGCGTATTGCCGAAGGGCAGGCGGGTAGATACATAGAGTCTGGTTTTTTCGGCTTCCCGGTAGGAGCTTTTCTCATAGACTCCGCGCACAAACATCCGAAGGGATCCGCCCAGGGCCTTGTCCACATAGGGTCGGATTTCTTCCTGATAAAAGGTGTTTCCTATCGTCTTATTATACCATTCCTGACCTTCCCACTTGGCAGGGAGGAAAAATATCGGAAAGCCAAAAAGCAGTAAAAATAAAAACAGGAATGTTTTGCGGTACCGGGCCGTCCAGGCTATTCCATTTTCATATCCGTGAAGGAATTTCACCCTCCGTCTTAGTTTGGGGACGGTCAGAGCACGGACCTTTTTGACAGATTCCCCGAACATCACTTCATAGAATGCCGGTGTAAAAAAAAGTGCAATAAATAAACTGATCCCCAGCATGACAGACACCACAATTGAAAATTCAGTCAGGTTTTTCCGGTCTTCTTCGGGCAGGAAAAAGACAATCATTAAAGCAGCAATGGTAGTCAGGGATGCCGCTAGCAGCGCCAAAAACACTTTCCGGTTTCGATGCTTGTGCAGGTGATCGATCATGATGATGGCATTGTCTACAATCAATCCAAAACTGATCGTCAAGCCTGCCAGGGAATAAAGGTGAATATCCACCTGAAGAAAATAAAGGACGATGGCACAGAGACTGAGATTGGCCACTATGCCCAAAAACAAAATCGTGAGGTACTTGAGATTACGATTAATCAGGAAAATGAAGAGAATCAGAATCAAAATCGACAGTCCGGATCGCTTGTAAATCTTATTTAGCTCTTTTTCCAAAAACTCGGTATCGTCGTTTTCCAGGCGAACCTCAAATCCGGCAGGAAGGGAGCCTTCTGCCGCAATGATCGCATCTTTCAGATTTTGAGCCAGAAGGACCTTATTCACGCCTTCCCTATTGTAGACAGATAAGGTCACGGAATTATTCCCATTGATGCGATAGAAGCTGGTAGGCTCGGCTTCTTCCAAAGTAATTTTCGCAACGTCCCGCAATCGTACCGGCATGCCATTCACTTGCCTGATCATCAGGTTTTCAAGCTGATCCATTTCCTTGAGGGAGCGATCGACCTGCACAAAGAGTGTTTCTCCTTTGGTATTCAGGACAGCTCCCGGAAATTCCCTGCCAAACGCTTGATTGATTCTCGAATCCAAAGCAGATCGGGTAATCCCAAAAGCCTGCATCTTTTGAATATCGAAAGTCACGAAAAGCTGCAAATCACTTGCTCCACGAACTGACACCTCTTCCACTTCCTCAAACCTGGTCAGGGCAGGCTTAAGTACATCCTCGGTAATTTTTTTAATTTCGAAAGAGGCAAACGGTCCGTTGACACTATAGGTGAGAATGGGCGTTTTGAGATCACGTCGCTGCGCGGATGACTGGCTGACCTGGGGATAGGACACCCGTTGATCCATCTGAGGATAGGCTTGCCTTATCAAAGAAGAAACTTCAAATTTCTTCAGCTCCATGTCCGCCTTTTTATCAAAGATCAGAGTAATCGAACCTCCATCGTAGTTGGAGACAGAAGAGATTTTTTTCAATTCAGAAAGTCTTGAAAAAGTCCCCTCCAAAGGCGATGTGGCCAACTTTTCAACGATTTCAGGAGAAGATCTTGGAATGGAATAATTGATTCTCAGGATTGGCTCTCGCTCCCTGGGATTCAGATCCACCGATAACAAAGGAATTACCGCGAACCCACAGATGGATAATAAAACAAAGACGATCAGAATCCGAAATGGGGTCATGTCAGCTTTGTCTTAGTTTGGACTTAGGAACAAAAAACCAATAGGCCAGCGGTACGAAATATAGAGCTGTTAGGGTACCGATCGTCAATCCTCCAATCACTGCTTCTACCAAAGGCCGCTGCAAATCCGCACCCAGACCACTGCTGAAAATAATTGGAATCAAGGCTAGAATCGTGGTGATTGACGTCATCAGAATCGGTTTTAGCCGGATTTGACCGGCTCGATGCAGAGCCATTTCCATGGCCTGCTCGGCATTGATTTCGTCTGATTCCACGTAGACATCCCGCAGGCGATTGATCGTGTCAATTTTTAGGATGGCATCATTCACCATGATTCCAAGCATCACTACCAAGCCTATCGCAGACATCACATTGAGGGAAGATCCCGCAATCCACAGGACGAAAAATGCTCCTCCTACACCTAATGGCAAGGTGAACACCACAATCAACGGCTGGATAAAACTTTCAAACTGGGCTGCTAAAATAAAATACAAGAGCAAAACCGAGATGAGTAAAATCCCGATCAGTTGCTGAATATTTTCCCGATCCTTGAAATATTGTCCTACCATATCCACCCCCAGGTTCCGTTCCTGCCCCCAGCGGATGAACTGACTGGCTTGCTCCTCCGGATTGGGATTGGTCACATAAAGAGACTGGTAAATTCCTCCTTTATCTGCGGTCACATATTTGTAGTGGTCTTCGTACCGATAGTCGACAAATTCTTCTAAAATATAAGATGTAGAGTCCGAAGCATACACCCGTGTATTGCGAAGCAACTCCTCAAACCGGCTCTCAGGCTCCTTGAGGCGGATGGGGGTCACCTCACCAAATCTGCGGATATCCGTGATGGTAAAACTTCCGAATAATTTAGAAAGCTGATCCTGGATCATATTGACAGGGATCTGATAGGTTGCCAATCGATCTGCCCGAAGTGTGAAAACCACGGAGGCCTCTTTTTGCAAACCTGGTCCACGCTCCCAAGCTTCCGTCGGAAACTGACTCAGCCAAGGCCCCATCTTTTCTTCAGCGACCGGTTCTTTCGCTGTCAGATCCTTCCACCTGACCTCATAGTAAGGCATGGAGGAATTGAATAACTGATCAAAAGCATTTGGCGCATCTCCGAGTGTAAATGCCACATCCGGAAAATTCTCATTCAAATGCTTCTCTAATTTGGCAACTGCGGCCTCCTTTTCTTCCCTTGTGGGAAAAAGAAAATAAAGGAGTGATTGCTGAATCGAATTTTCGCCATCAAAGAGCAAAAACTGCCTGACTCCCACATCAGCTTCAGCCTGCACGTAGTCCCCTTCCAAAACCTGCATCAAGCGAATTACCCGATTTCGATTTTCCAAAGCAGAAATCGGTTCGTTCCAATCAATCTCCAGCGTCGCATCCAGCTTTTCGATTTCCGGCAATCCCTCTGTGCTCAAAAACTGACTAATCAGCAATCCCAACGGGATCAGGATAGCAAAAATGCCCATTGCAAGCTTCCTGTTGGCAGTGATTTTACGATAGCCAAATTCATATAACTCCAACACTTTGGAGAAAAACACACTTTCCTGGCCGTCGTCTATTTTTTTGCTTTTTGAAAAAAAGAGGAAATACAACATCGGAAGCAAGACAAAAGCTACTGCCAGAGATACGGATAGAATCGCAGTCACTGCCACTGCCTGATCGAAAAACAAGGCTCCGGAAATACCACTGAGAAAAACCAAAGGCACAAAAACCGCCAGTGTAGTCAGCACCGAACTGATCAGTGCGCCCATCACTTCCTCCACTCCGGATACACAAGCCTCGAAAATCGGCATCCCACTTTCTCGCTTCCGGGTGATATTGTCCAATACGATAATCGCATTATCAATCAGCATCCCGATCCCAAGAGCCAGGCCTGAAAGTGAAATAATGTTGATAGAAATATCAAAAAAGTAAAAAATCAGAAAACTGATCAGCAAAGAAGAAGGCAAACTCACCCCGATGATCAGGGGAAGTCTATAATCTTTCATAAAAAGAAAAAGTACCGCAAAAGCGAATAGTCCGCCAAACAGAAGTGATGTCTGTAGGTTGGAAATGGCTGCATTGAGTAGATTGGACTGATCCTGTGTCAACTCAAAATCGACTTGGGGATAGTCCGTCCGGAAGAGTTCTAGCGCGGTTTTGAGTTCCGGAATCAATTCGTTCATCTTTGCCGAAGCCTGCTTGTGAACGGTAATAACCAAAGCCTCCTTGTCTCCGAAAAGGTGGTAGCCCAGCATTTCTTTGGAGGCATAGCTGACTTTGGCCAGCCTACCCAGTGGGATAATGGCTCCGGAAGGAGCTGCAACCGGTAAGGTTTCGATATCGGCTGGCGTATCAACCCGTGTGGCCAATCTAAGGTAATAGCGAAACTGACCGTCTTTCACCGAAATGCCGGGAAGTTCGGAGTTTCCGGATTGGATCGCAGCGATTACCTGCTGCTGGGTCATCCCCAAAGCAGCAAGAGCCTCCTCGTCTGGTTCCACGGTGATGATTCGTTCCTTTTTGCCGTTGATATCGACCAAAGACACCCCGGGAAGCTGTTCGATTCGTTTTTTTAGGACATTTTCAGCCAAAAGACTGACCTCCACTTCATCCACATTCTCCTTTGGCACCACCTGCACCCGCGCCACCGGAATGTCTGAGGTATTGATCCGGATTACTTCCGGTCGGCCGAGATCTTCAGGCAGGGAGTTGGTCAGTCGGTCGATTTTTTCATTGACATCGATGTAGGCCAATTCCATCTGGGTGCTGTAATCGAAGGTAAGCCGAATGGTCCCCACTTCTGATCCCGCTTTGGAATCCATCTCTTCAAGACCGTTGAGGGTGATCAAACCCTCCCGGATTGGACTGAGCACATTTTGCTCGATGGCTTCCGGGGAAGCATTGGGATAGCTGACCTTCACCACGATCTGAGGCACATCGATAGGAGGCAGAAGGGAAATAGGAAGCATTCGTAAGACGATGAAGGCAAAAACCATCAAGGCCACAAAAGTCATAAATACCGCGATGGGTCGCGCCAGTAAAAATCGTATCATGGCCTAGTCGTTGACGATTTGGACCGGAGCCTGGTGAGCGAGTTGTAAGTTATTGGTAGTAATCACCGTATTACCTGCTACTATTCCATCCAGAATCTCAACTTCCTGACCGTTATCTTTTCCCACTTCCACGTAGTTCCACTTGGACTCATTATTTTCTACGGTGAACACCACCGCTCGGCCCGAGCGATAAACCAATGCAGCTTTTGGAACAACCAGTGAATTACTTTGCGGCGCACGGATAATGGCTCGTGCGTTCATTCCCGGGAGCAGGTTTTTATTTCCTCCAAGAGAAATTGAAACCTGAACCAGTCCATTCTCATTCACCCGTGGATTGATTCCGATCACCCTTCCTGTCAATGCTGCCTGAGTGGAGGTAATCGGATAGATCTCCGCATTTTGGCCAAGAGCTATTTGGGGTATATCCGATTCAAGTACGTTCACTTTCAGGATCAGTTCGCCGGTGTTTAAGATCTCACAGAGCTGCTGGGAACTGCTCACCAGGCTTCCGGAGTTGAATTTCAAGTCTGCGATCTGACCCGAGATTGGGGCTTTGACCTCGCAGCGCTCAAAGTTCATCTGGGCCTCTTTCAGTTCGACTTCGGCGAGGAATACTCCGCTTTTCGCTTTCAATTGATCATCAATCAACGCAATTCGCTCCTGATCTTTGGAAGAGAAAACAGCCTCAAAGCCTAATTTCATGGATTCATATTCCGCTTTGGCGTTGCGAAGTGCGATCTGGGCTTTTTCCAGACGAAGCGCTGCTTCTGCCGGATCCAGTCTGGCGATCACATCTCCTTTCTTCACAAATTGGCCTTCCTTCACCTTCACTTCAAGGAGGTACCCGGCTTGCTCGATCAGTGCCATCACTTCAGCCCCCGCCTCGAGTTTTCCGGTGGCATTGATCAGATAGTCGAAGCTTTTGCGCTCGGCAGCGGCGGTCCGGACTTCGGTGGCTGCCACTTCATTTCGAAAGGATTCGGTAGGAGCTTCTTCGATTTTTTCACCATTTTCTGCGCAGGAAAAAGTGATTGAAAGCATACAGATAAAAAATAGTTGATTAGCGATCTTCATGTAGTATCAGTTTACGTCATGAATAAACTAACTAATCTTTCAAAATCAAAACGAAGAATTCGGAAAAGGTGTTAAAAAGGGTGAAAAACTGTAATACCAACCTAACGTTCTTTCAAATCAAAGATCAACAAAACCGGCTGTTCAAAATCCTCCACGGACTCCAGGAATTTTTTAACCTTGGTAAATTCCCTTCCACTTCCCTCCATCTTTTTAAAGATTTCTTCATAATCCTTAAACTGTTTGCCACCCAGCCTTATATAGGAAACACATCGCTGACCGTCACATGCCAGAGGGAAACTATAGAAAATCAAATCCTCAAAATCAAATTCTAATCCTGTACCTGAGATCACCTCGCCTGTTAATTTATTATAATAAACATGAAGTTCCGGCCCACCAAACCGGCTAAACTTCATCCCAATCCAGGTTGGGGTAACAAAATGGAGCCCAAAACCATAGAATTTTCCATCTTCTTTTCTTTCTGAAATAAATTCAGGACCAATATCTCCAAAATCCTTTTCTGACAATCCTTTAGCTTCCAGATTTACTTGGAAGATCGGAGATATTGTATTGTTTGCTACATCGACCTTCAAAAGCTCATTTGAAAATCTTGGAAAGTGAGTCACCACTCCGTCATTTGCTCTAATCACATCCCTAGGAACATAATTTGAAAGCATCTGATTGATTTTTGGGTATTTATAGGTGCTTTGGATGATAAAATTACTGTCCAGCAAAAAAAGATCACTTTCAGCGGTTTTCCCTAGATGACAATTCCCATTATTAAAGCTTGAGAAAAGAAGTTGATTTCCAGGGAAAATCTTAAAAGAATGTGCTCTTAGAGGAAGTCTCTTTTCATATAGAAAATCTCCTTCAAAACTGAAAGACAGGACTTTTGCCAAAGAATTATCATAAATCAGGATTCTTCGATTGGCTTCATCTAAATCAAACTCGGAAATTTCCTTCATTTCTCCTGGCCCCTCACCCGTTGGGAGAAATTGGACTACTTGCTCACCTGTGAATAAATCAAAAATTTGCAAGGAGTTGAAAGTGTACTGATCCAAAATAAAAACCAGAGAATCCGAAAGAAGGATTTTATCAATATCGCCGACCACTCCGCCTTCCCAATTCTTCAGACTCAGCATGCGGTAATCCTCAATTAAGTCAGAAAGCTTAATCTTCGCATCTATTTGACTCTGGTCCAGATTTAATACAACAGGATCACTTTCAGAATAGATAAATTCGGTACTCAAAGAATCGGAACCTACAAAACTGAGAAATTTGCTATTTCCAGTTTCTGTCACTTCTTCTTTCTGTCTTCCACATCCAGAGAATAGAAATAGGGTGATAATTAATTGCAGCTGAAAATTAGATCTACACATCGATTAAATTTGACAAAAACTGAGAGCAGGTTCGTGATAATTAGTTTTGAAAAATTCCAGACTTAGGCGTCGACCTTGGTCTTTCGTTTTAAAATTCAAAAAAAAAAAACAGTTATACGCAAGCTTAGTTTGAAAATATTTTAAACTAAAATTACAACTAGCTGATT
>CAZFSC010000136.1:0-9178 GCA_964521585.1 uncultured Limnohabitans sp. | reverse complement strand
CGCAACTTATAAAGCAAACTTCTAACCTATTGGCAAGATTGCGGATAATCATATTAATTAATTCCGATATTGAGCTTAAAGAATTTTTGGATGAGATTAGCATGACTGGAAATAGATGTATAGGGATGATTTTCAATTAAAGTTCTGAATCCTGCGCACCAAAGATGTTTAGGAAGAAGTAAAAACTTTTTGATTCAATAAAAAAACCTCTCAGAAATCAATCTGAGAGGTTTTTTGTGGAGCTGGCGAGATTCGAACTCGCGTCCAGATAAGGAAACACCGTACCGTCTACATGCTTAGTCACCTGTTGGATTTTCGATCGACCTATGCTGGGTGACACACCTCAGGGCGACTTAGCTATTGAGTCTTAAGCCTGCATAATAGCATCACAGGCAGCAGTCCGATCAAGTCGACACCTCAGATCCACCCGGATCAGACAACGGGTGGTGAGATGTGGCCGGGGAATCACTCTCGTGACTCAACCCTTTAAGCTATCTATCCTGTAAGGTTAGATTAGGCAGCCATGGCGTAAGAATTTTCGCCATTTATGGTTCGTATGAATCTTTTAAGGCCGTACATACTCCAGCCTGCATGCGAGCCCGATCTTTACACTTACTGTCGATACCGGTCAGCCCCATTTATGATAGGATTACAATAATAAGCTATTTTTGGTTCCTGACTAAGCAAGAATTTTCAGGAAAAAAAGAGGAATAAAAAATCTGATTTTCATTCTGTTGTTTATCAGTGTTTTATTCAAAATTAATTGAGAATAGTCGACAAAGCCCGCTTTGAATATTGAGTTTTTTATAACTTGCGGGGATGGAAAATTTCGTCGTTTCGGCAAGGAAATACAGACCCGCAGACTTCAAAAGTGTCGTGGGGCAACAGCATATTACTACTACACTTCAGAATGCAATCAAAAACAAGCACTTAGCCCAGGCTTTCTTGTTTTGCGGACCAAGAGGGGTGGGGAAGACTACCTGCGCCCGTATCTTGGCCAAGACCATTAACTGTGAGAATCTCCAACCAGACTTCGAAGCCTGTGGGAAATGTGATTCATGTGTCTCCTTTCAAAACAACAGCTCTTTCAATATTTATGAGCTGGATGCCGCGTCAAATAATTCGGTAGAGGATATACGAAACCTGGTGGATCAGGTCCGCTATGCTCCGCAAAAGGGAGATTACAAGGTTTACATTATTGATGAGGTGCACATGCTCTCCACGAATGCATTCAATGCATTTCTGAAGACCCTTGAAGAACCTCCAAAATACGCGATTTTCATTTTGGCCACTACGGAGAAGCATAAGATTCTTCCAACTATCCTTTCCCGATGTCAGATTTTTGACTTCAACAGGATCCAGGTGAAGCATATCGCAGATCACCTGACCCAAATAGCAGAAAAGGAAAAGGTAGACTATGAAGACGAAGCCCTTCGATTGATTGCCACCAAAGCAGATGGCGCACTTCGGGATGCACTTTCAATTTTCGATTTGATCGTTACCTATTCTGCCGGAAAGAAAGTCACCTATCAGGAGACCATCAATAATCTTCATATTCTGGATTATGATTACTACTTCAAAGTAGTAGATAGCTTCATGGCTGAGGATATTTCTTCAGTGCTGTTGACTTTTGATGAAATTCTAAAGAAAGGATTCGATGGGCATAATTTTATCGTAGGTCTCACAGAACACTTTAGAGACCTATTAGTAGCTAAAGATCCTGCCACCATTGAATTGGTAGAGGTCACGGAGTCAACCAAAAAAAGGTATTTGGAACAGAGCCAGTCCTGCTCAGTATCTTTTTTACTCTCGGCCCTGAATATTGCCAACCAATGTGATATCAATTACAAAACCAGCAAAAACCAACGCTTACATGTAGAGTTGGCACTGATGAAAATAGCCAAACTTCCTCAGGCATTTCGTCTTGCGATGTTGGCGGATGAGGAGTCAAAAAAAAAAGCCTGATTGAGGTAGAATCCAAGCCTGTATCTATTCCGGAAAAAGAAGCTCCGATTGCCGATTCCAAAGCTTCAACCCCAATTCAGAAGACTATCTCAATTCCAAAAAATATCTTCCACACCAAAAAGTTGATGGAGGAGAAAAAGACCCTGGAGCAATCCAATATGGTTTTGGAAAAGGAGATGGTCGAAGAGGTTCCTCAGGAAACCAATACCAAGCTGCTTACCTCTGAAATCCTTGAAAAGGTACTTTCTCAGGTTTTAGAACATTTCAAGCAACAGGATAAAAACATGGAGCTGGCCATCTTACAAACCATCCATGTGCAGAATAATACTTTGGTGCTTCATGTTTCAGGCCATGTGCAGGAGGAACTTGCCCAAAAGATGAAACCGGAATTAATCAGCGTGATTCGGCAGAAAACCGGAGTTGGCAAATGCCAGATTCTAATCGAATCGAGAGATGATCTGGAGGAAAATGTAAAAGTTTATTATACCGATTCTGATAAGTTGCGCCGCCTGAAACAACTGCATCCAGCCCTGGAAGAATTTCAGAAACGTTTTGGCTTGGAGACTGATTTTTAAAAATCCAGGGAAATCCCAAAATTGATGAGATTTTGGAGCTGTACCGCTTGTTTCGAACTTCCGTCATTTTGCCTGATAAAAACCTCCTCATCATAAATCACCACAGTTTCGATACGGGTACTAATGTATTTATTCACCTTCATCCGGATCACAGAATTGAAGTTGACTACCATATTTCCAAATCGCTCATAATTGGAGAACAGGTTGATGTCTGATTTCCAAGTAATATTTTCCATCAATTTGATATCTGTCACTGAAGCAGCTACTGACATCCCCGCCTCAGCCCGAACATTTTCACCTTTTTCCACACCAAAAGCCCCAGCCTGACTCAGCGAATCATTCATCACGATAGTAAATCGGCCGGTAAAGGGAGATAGAATGAGCGAGATTCGGCTTTTGTCTTTGTAGGTTTTTCGGTAATTCAAACCAGTGGAGGACTGGACATAGCCAGGTGATAGGAAATCTGAAATCTTGGTCCGGATCTCAGTTTCGCTGCCTGATGGCCTTGAAAATTTATATCCATCAATCAGCTGGGTTCGGGCATCTAACTGGGTCGATAGATAGAAAAACTCTGATAGTTCCCGCCCATAATTACTGACAAACTGGAAATTATCGTTGGTTTTTCTGGTTTGAAAATTTCGGTTGCCCTGTTTGTTAAATCCTAGGTTAATATTCAGTTGTGTGTCCCAGACTTTATTTTCTTTCTTGTAATTGGCAAAAAGTGAAATCCCGGAATTCAAGGCAAAGGTACTCGCGCCCCCTGCAGCCCAGTTGGAAAGCGTCACCTGCTGCACGTTGAGGTTATAATTGCCTCCTGTTTTCCAGAAAATTTCCTTGACCGGTTCATCCAAAAGAAGTGAATCTCCCAGCATCAACAGCGTGTCCCCGTTGATTAGAACGGTGTCAGGAATAACGATCCGATCCTGAGCCAATCCGATTTGGCCCAGACAAAACATCAACATCCCAAAAATGAGTGAATACTTAAGCATTTAAAAGCGTTTGTGGGAATCTAAAGTCAAGGTCTTAAGATAACTAATTTCTGACCTACTGAGATGAGATTTTGACTGCCAATTTTATTCCAGGTCTTAAGTTCATCTATCGTAACACCATATTTCTGACTTATTCTGAAGACAGTTTCTCCGGGAGATACGACATGAATAATCTGATTAGCAGTGGTAGGCTTTTCAGTGACAGGGACTTGCTCTACTAGTTGTTGGGAGGGTTCGGTAACCTGAGCCACCACGGTGTTATGCAGTTTAGGCGTTGGATTGACCGGGACAATCTGGATTTCCTCGCCTCGTCTTCTAGCCTCCTGAAGCTCGAGTACCATCCCTACTTTGAGCTCACTGTCTTTTCGGATTCTGTTTTTGGATTTCAGGGAAGAGAGCTTGATTCCATATTTTTGTGAGATGCTCCAGAGTGTCTCTCCAGGCAGGACTATATGTGAATCTACTTCTGCCCGGCTTTTCTTCTTTTCGGTGTAATAATATTTCCCTGCTTCTACAGGGGCCGCTTCATCCAGATCATTTAATTTTCTGAATTTTTTCTCTTTAATACCGATTCGGGAGGTAAACTTGGATTGTGAAGTAGATTGCGATGCCAAGACTCCATCTAGGTCATTGACTGTGATTTGATCTGGTTCGGTAGCTTTTGTAGTGTTACCTGCAACTCTTGGATAGGAATTCGCCCGCTTATATGCCGGGCTGTTATCTTTGGTGCTTGCGATTTGCGTTGTCTTCTTTTGAGGAGCAGGTTCCTGGATTATTGCTTTTTGAGCAGGAATCGCACCGTCTTTAATGAAGACTAGCGAGTAACTTTTATCGCCGGGAATTTTACCATTTTTTGCCCAGGTGTTATATTCTTGCAAGTGGACTTCGGTAACCCCATATTTTTTGGCTAAAGCCGAAATGGTGGTTGGTCCTTGTACCTTTACTTCCATCAATTGTTTTCCGGAATTGCTGACAAATGTTCCCGTCTGATCTTGAAAGGCAATTTTATGGGCCAGGAATTTTTTGAAATACCAGTGGCTGTTTCGGTCTACGTCGACTATTTTTTTACCGTTATAGGCAGTACCAAAGTATGCTTTAGCTCCACCCAATCCCATTTGATAAGAAACCAAAGCACACATCCAGTTGTCAAAGGCTTTGTTGTGTTTCTGGAGATATAATGCCGCTCCGCGAGTGGAAGAGACAATGTTTTGACGCTCATCAACCTGGTTATCTACCCGCAGAAAAACCTCCTCAGCTGTGCCTTGTTTAAATTGCCAAAATCCAACCGCATTGGAAGTGGAGACTGCATTTCCGATCAAACTGCTTTCCTGGATCACCAGATATTTCAGGTCTACAGGAACTCCTGCCGCCAGTAACTCCCGCTCAATGATCGGCATGTAAAGGTTTACTCGTTCTTTTTTTACCTTGAAATAGGTGGGATTTCGGAATTGGGCATCTACATCCAGTTGGATCTCCCTTCTGGCTTGTGGATTGATGCGGATGATTAAATCGGCAAATTCGAGTTCAGCCGGAACTTGCGGTATCTGCGCAAAAGCATTTGAAATCAGCAACCAATGTAGGAGGAAAAGGGAGGTAGTTATTCGGGGTAATTTCATTTGAAAAAGGCTTTCACTTTCGATTTAGCCTTATTTTAGCAAAAATGATTCCCTTTTTCCCCAACTTAAATTTTTCTTGCCATCATCAACCCATCACGGATGGGGAGTAGGATGTTTTCCACCCTTGGATCAGCTTGGATATTAGCGTTAAATTCCAAAATCGCCTGAGTATCCTTGTCGGTTTTTTGGCCGGGCTCAACCAGGATTTTTCCCGACCAAAGCACATTGTCTGCTAGAATTATCCCTCCTGGACTGACTTTGTCAATCACCAAATCAAAATATTTCTGGTAGTTGTATTTGTCGGCATCAATGAATACCAAATCGAAAGGGCCGGGGAGTTCCGGAATTATCTCCAGTGCATTTCCCAATCGATAATCAATTTGATTTTCCAATCCACTTTCTTCAAAAAATCCTCTGACCATTTTCTCCAACTCATCATTGATATCCAAAGTGATCAATTTACCTTCTTTGGCAAGTCCGCGAGCCATGCAGATCCCTGAATATCCGGTGTAGGTGCCGATTTCCAGGATAGTTTTAGGACGGATCATTTTGGTAATCAGTTCGAGCATCTTGCCCTGAAGGTGACCAGAGATCATCCGGGGCATAAGTACTTTTGCTTGGGTTTCCCGACTGATTTTCTGCAATAGTGGATCCTCTTCTGAGGTATGGTTTTCGCAATAGGATTGGAGGGAAGGGTCTAAAAATTCCATGTTAATTTGGCTTGTATGACAAGAAAGTTAATTCTGAAGGGTTGAAGATCTCATTGGCGATTTCCAGAATATCTTCTGCGGAGGTGGATCGGATTTGATTGAATATCGATTCAAGTGGATCGATTTTCTGGTGGTCCAACAGACTCTTGCCGTAGACCAGCATCAGTCCCGAATAATTTTCCTCAGCCATCGCCATCTGACCGATTGCCTGTTCCTTGGCCATGTGCAATTGCAATTTTCCCAGTTTTGATGTTTGCAGTCTTTTCATTTCGTTCAAAACCAGCTTTTTGGCTTTGTTCAATGTTTTACTTTCAGTGCCAAAGTAAACTCCGAAAAAACCAGTATCCGAAAAAGGCTGGTAACTTGACTCGATGCTATAGACCAAACCGTGTTTTTCCCGAAGCATGAGATTCAGTCGGCTGTTCATGCTTGGACCGCCTAGAATATTGTTGAGCAGAAATAATTTATAGCGATGAGGATGGTGCAATGAATAGGCAGGTCTTCCTATGGCACAGAGTGATTGGGTCACATCCCGCTCCACTGTTTTTTCTTTGGGAATGTAGTTTTGGAAGTCACTACGAACATAGAGGCTTCTTTTGGACTGAATGCTTTCCAGTTTGGGCTGAATGATTTTGAGGACATTTTTGAATGAAATATTTCCGACCACCGAGAATACCAGCTCGGTGGTATCCAGATGGGTGGAGATAAAATCAAAGAAATCTTCCTGTGTAAAACTGCCGACAGTATTTTCGGTTCCCAGAATATTTCTGCCTAGGGAGTGATTTTCGAAAACCAACTCATCAAGTTCGTCCTGAATACTATCATCCGGCGAATCCCGATACATGGCCATTTCTTCCAGGATTACTTGCCGCTCATTCTCGATCTGTTTTTCCGGAAAAGTGCTATGAAAAGTGATGTCATAAAGGAGTTCAGCGGCTTTGGGATAATGTTCTTTCAACGTGGAGGCGTAGAAACAGATTTTTTCCTTGGTGGTGTAAGCGTTTAGCTCTCCGCCTAAGGATTCCAGGCGATTCAGGATGTGAAAAGTCTTTCGTCTCCTGGTGCCTTTGAAGGCCATATGCTCCCAAAAATGCGCTAAACCTTCCTGTTCTCGAGTTTCGTCTCGACTTCCTATGTTCAGGACAAATCCACAATGCACCAATCTGGTATGGCTGACTTCCTGATGTACGATTCGGATACCGTTACTTAATTCCTTAATGTTTAAATTCATGGGTTAGCTACCGCTTTCGGCAAAATGCAAAGTAAATCATCTGCTTGGTTTTAAAATGTATTCCAGACGTATTTGCGATGTTTTTTAGTAATTTCCTTGCCGAAAGATTAATTTTAATTGATGTTTTTGCCTTTGGGCTGAGATGATAACCTAAGAAACGACTATTTGATTCAACCGACTCTTTGATGGAGGGGAAAAATCATATCACTGATCATTATACTGCTAGAAATCAAATCCACAAAAGAAATCAGGTAACTCAAAAAATGCCTCTAGACAGAACGTTTTATGACTTTGCGAGAATCCACATGACATATAAAAGACAAATTGTACACCAATGAAATATTCACCATTACCCAAATCACTTTACCAAAGAAATCGCAATAAGTTTGCGGCAAAATTAAAACCGAATAGCGTGGCCGTATTCAATGCCAACGACATCATGCCAACCAATGCGGATGGAACCATGAGATTTCGGCAGAATAATGATCTGTTTTATCTCTCTGGAATTGACCAGGAAGAGACCATTCTCCTTATCGCTCCCGATTGTCCGATCCAGACATTGCGGGAAGTTCTCTTTTTAAGAGAAACCAATGAACACATCGCCATTTGGGAAGGACATAAATATACCAAGGAAGAGGCGGAAGCTGCATCCGGCATTCAAAATATCCAATGGCTGTCGAATTTTGATCAGGTATTTAACACGGTCATGGCGCTGTCCAAAAATATTTATCTGAATACCAATGAGCATTTGCGTGCAGGAATAAACGTAGAGACGAAGGATGCACGGTTCATCAAAATATGCAAGGAGAAATACCCCCTACATGATTACGAGCGTGCTGCTCCCATCATGCATGAGCTAAGAGGAGTCAAAGAGAAAGAGGAAATCTCACAGCTCCAAATCGCATGCGATATTACAGAAAAGGGATTTCGTCGAATTTTGTCCTTCGTTAAACCCGGGGTGGCTGAATATGAAATCGAGGCTGAATATCTGCATGAATTCGTCCGTAATCGAAGCAAGGGCTTTGCTTATGAACCGATCATTGCTTCTGGTTCTTCCGCCTGTGTGCTACATTACCTGGAGAATAATAAGTCCTGTTTGGACGGTGAGCTATTACTTATGGACGTGGGTGCGGAGTACGGCAATTACAATGCGGATATGACCCGGACCATTCCAGTGAATGGAAGATTTAGCTCCCGACAACGGGCCGTGTACGACGCTGTACTTCGTGTGAAAAATCAAGCCTCTTCCATGCTAACGCCTGGGATCACCATTCAGGATTATCACAAAGAAGTAGGATTGATCATGCAAAGTGAATTGGTAGGACTTGGACTCATTGACCAGACAGACATCAAAAATCAGGATCCGAACTGGCCGGCCTATAAAAAGTACTTCATGCATGGGACTTCCCATCATTTGGGACTGGATGTGCATGATGTGGGGACGATGCACTTCCCGATTCAGGCTGGAATGGTCTTTACGGTAGAACCGGGGATTTATATCCCAGCTGAGGGATTTGGGATTCGACTGGAAAATAATATCGTGGTACAGGAAAACGGTTACTTGGATCTGATGCGAAATATTCCGTTAGAGGCGGAGGAGATAGAGGAATTGATGAATTCCTAAAAAAATCAATTCCTGTAAAAAAGGAAAAGCCCTTTCAAAATCAATTGAAAGGGCTTTTTGGTTAATCTCGAATCGGTACAAATTCCATTAGCTCAAAAGTCATTTTATCTTCTTCATTTTTTGGATTGAGCGGGTGATTAATAGATAGATAGATTCCTTTTTCATGGATGAAAAAGTCAAAAGGATGATATTGATTCGCTGCAAACGGGGTCTCAGAAACCAGATTTAAATCCTGATCAAAAACCTGAATCGAAAATGGCCCGGAATGATTTCGCATATCAGATACGGGAACCGCTTCATCTTGCTCAAAAGCATGAAATGCGAATCGAATAAAAATATTTCGATAGGGGTCAAAGGCCAAACTTTCGTAATGGGGACTGTAATAGGAGTATTTTCTAAAAGCTAAGCCGTCTCCTTGTAATGGGAAAAGCGGTAATGATTCGGGTAAAAACTCACTCTTGCCATTTT
>CAZFSC010000135.1:0-9215 GCA_964521585.1 uncultured Limnohabitans sp. | reverse complement strand
CAAATTCAAAATTGGCGGCTTTTTTTATCGCAAATTTGGATCATAAGGGAAAGTAGCAAAGCTTACAAAGGTCTGATTATCAATAACTGTGAAAACGGATTGCCAAATCCTAGAAATCAAACAGGAAATACTCCAACCGCGGCCAATGGATCAGAAGTGGTAATCGCTAAAGAAGTGACCAAATAGAGCACAATTCCATCTGCCTCGGCATGATATTCATCGATAACCGATCCAAAATAGTCCCGTATTTCACCTATTTTCTGGCCCTTTTTCACTTGATCTTCCAGCTGAACCGAAGGATACCAGCAGCCGTCTGTGGTAGCAGTGGTGACCAGCATTTTCTCCAAATGCTCTACCTGATGCTCCTTTGCCTGACCTGGAATCACCCCCAGCGTGGAAAGCACATTCAAGACTGCTGCTTTGTATTGATCTACTTCCTTAGGACTCCAGCGTCCGCATTGACCTAATTCTGCCAGAAATCCAGGCGTTCCCGCCCGGGCTGCTGCGCCGATAGAACCGTTTTCTGAGACAGAGCCCACTACATAAGGGAAACCCAAGCGAGCAGCCATATTCCTTGATAGAGCTACCTCGTCTTCACTTCCCAACTGCGAATAAATGGCAAATGGAACTAAGGCCTCATGAATATCGCCTCCATGAAGATCCAGGTAAAAATCAGCTGCTTGCTGAAACTGGAACACTTCATAGGCAATTCTTTCACTGACCGTTCCTTTAGCCTTTCCGGGGAAAACCCGATTCAAATTCTTGCCATCAAATGGACCATAATATTGTAAACGTGCCAAAAAAGCAGCTGGATTGACCAAATGAATCACCAAAATAGTTCCAGTGACATCTTCTGGATCAAGATCGTTGGCGAGTTGAATCGCCGTCTCAATACCAGGATATTCACCACCGTGAACTCCGGCAGTGATCAATATGGATTTTCCGGGATTTTTGCCTTGGATAAAGGTAAAAGGCATTTCCACAGCTGTGCCCGGTACCGGAATAAATCCTCTGGTTTTGGAATTTGACTTTCTTTCAATTCCTTCTGCAAGATGATTTTCAAACAATTGGATCATAGTATTCTCTTCTTTTTCATTGGAATTTAATTAAAAATCATCAGAGGAAGGGCATATAAACCAAACGCTTTCATTTATTCCCACAAAGCTCTTAGGACTTAAATGCAGAAAAAATATGAAAATATTCAGACTGGGAAATGCTAAAATCTATTCCCGGAAAATACAAATGCAGATCATGTAAAAACATCAAATGGTTCCAAGGCATGGCCTTTGTTGGATTAATCATAAAAAAGATAAAGTATGTCCATCTTAGGAAAGCTTGTAAAGGCAGGTATTGATCTGAATGCAAAATTGAAAACCACTGAAGAAAACCCCTTCACTTTACAAGAAGAGCAGCTTCGGGAACTATTGATCCAGGCTAGAAATACAGCTTTCGGTAAATATTACGGCTTTGAAGAAATTTTGAGATCACCTGATTTGATTTCGGCCTTCAGACAAGAGGTTCCGATTTTTGACTACGAAGAAATCCACAAACAATGGTGGTCGAGGCAGGAGAGATTGCCTGACATTACCTGGCCCGGAAAACCTGATTTTTTTGCCAGAACCAGCGGAACCACCGGGAAAAGCAGCAAGCTTATTCCTGTAACCAACGAATTGATGGGATCAATTCAGTCTGTGGGTACCTCTATGATCAGTTCCCTCCATGAATTCGACCTGCCTGAATCTTTTTTTGAATCGGAGATTTTAATGCTGAGTAGTTCTGCCAAATTAGAAAGAAGCAAACATGGATTTGAAATTGGTGAAATCTCTGGCATCAACGTAAGTAATTTCCCGGATTGGTATGAAATATTCTACAGGCCAGGCAAAGACATCGCTACCATTGATGATTGGGATGAACGGGTAGAGGCCATTGCCGCACAGGCTCCGGATTGGAATATCGGTGCAATTGCCGGAATTCCCTCCTGGGTATTGCTTATGCTTAAGCGGATTATAGCCCGTCATCAGCTTCAAAGCATACATGATATTTGGCCAAATTTTAAAGTTTATGCTTCGGGTGGAGTAGCTTTTGAGACATATCGGGAAGATTTCGATAAGATTTGTAACAAACCGATCACAGTTTTGGACACTTACCTGGCTTCCGAGGGTTTTATCGCTTACACCGGAAAACCGGATACCATGTTGATGAAACTTGCATTGGACCATGGCTATTTTTTCGAGTTTATACCATTTGATGATCGAGGTGTGGATGCGCGTGGCAACCTGAAATCTGATCCGGAGGTGATGAGTATAAATGAAGTAAATACAGAAGATGAATACGTCTTGATTCTTAGTTCATGCGCAGGAAGCTGGCGCTATATGATCGGCGATGTAATCCGCTTTGAAAGCTTGGATCCACCGCAAATCAAAATCACCGGAAGGACTAAGTTTTTTTTAAATGTAGTAGGTTCCCAGCTCTCTGAGGAAAAAATGGATCAGGCAATATTGAAACTTGCTGAATCCCAAGGAGCCACGATCAATGAATACATGGTATCAGCGGTCAAAAATGAAGAAGGAGAATACATCCATCAATGGGTCTTAGTCAGCGAGATGGAGGGAGATAATCTAGCGGATGAACTAGACCAAATACTAAAGTCCTTGAATAAAAATTACAAAGTGGCCCGTTCAAAAGCGCTTAAAGGTGTTGCTGTGAAGGTTATATCAAAGAAACAGTACACGGATTACCTGGATCTTACCAATAAAAAGGGAGGGCAGACCAAAACTCCAAAAGTCATGGAATCCGAAAAGATGAAGGCATTACTGGATTTTATAAGTCAACCTTAGGAAGTACCGGCAAAATATCGTCTGGACAGAGTTCAGCAGCAGCAACAGACATGTAATATTTTCGCAACTGACTTTGATAAGCTGGCGAAATAAAATCATTTTCCATAAGGTACTTTTTGGTTGCTATAATTTCAGCTTTAAATCCATGCCGGATTGCAACGCTATCGGCTTCATGCTCTCGATCTCTCTTAAAACTGTCAGAAAGCAAATACCTAATTCCATAAGCAATCATTCCTAAATTGGAGTGATTTTCATAATCTACGACATGGCCGAGTTCGTGTGCAAACCAGCCCCGCAAGACCTCAGCAGGCAATTCCGCAACCATTAGTTCGCCAGAGTCCAGGACTTTTTCTGCTACGGATAACTGATATGCTTTCCTCTTTTGAAAAATATCAGTGAATCCAATGATGGGTTGGGCCTGCATCGTAGATGATCCCAAACTTTCCTGTTTTACTTGAAACTCATAAGCGTGAAGAATCTCATATTCTCGCCAAACCTCCAGAAAGTTGGTTTTTATTTTCTCATCCATATGAGCGGAGAAGGAGGGATTCTTACTTTTAATTTCCGGAGTCTGCAGTGCTGCAAAAACCAGTACAGAAAAGACCAAACACAATATTAAAATTCCGGTAAAAAATAATTTTTTATGACTCATGAGTCTAAAATGTGCAAAGAACGTTCCATAGGTTTATCCTGACAAATTCAATTACTTAAGGTTTACAATTCATAAGACTTGTAATTTCCACGAATTCAAGAATTCGAAATGAATATTTTTTCAACCTTTAAACTTTAAATGAAGACTGAGGATCTCCATAGAGATTACGACACGAATTACTGAATTGAACCTGGATCCAAGATACTTCCAGCTATTGATAGACTTAATTGTTTGATAATTTATATTATGTTAAATAGAATTCTTTGCTTATTCATATTCCAGATTATTTCTATCTTCAAGATCAAAAAACCACCTTCCCCCATTCCAAGCAGCTATGAATAAAATGATCCCCAGAATTGGTCTTTACCTTGGACCCATTGCTTTTCTTTTTATTCATTTTTTTGTTCAAGCTCCAGATCTCAATCCTGCTGCACAATCCATGCTTGGTCTTGCAGCCTGGATGGCGATCTGGTGGATCACAGAAGCTCTCCCGATTGCAGCCACTGCATTTCTACCACTGATATTCATGCCGCTGTTGGATATTCTGAAAATCTCAGAAGTGTCTTCCAATTACATGCATCCTACTGTTTTGCTGTATATGGGGGGATTTCTTCTTGCCACAGGAATCGAAAAATGGGGATTGCATCGACGAATCGCACTTAACATAATAAATTTATTAGGAACTGACCTCCAGCGCATCGTTTTAGGCTTTATTCTCGCCACGGGAATTTTGTCTATGTGGATTTCAAATTCTGCTACTTCATTGATGATGCTGCCTATAGGATTGGCTGTAGTAAGTCAATTTAAAGTGCAATTGGGCGAATCCAACCAAGGTATGGCTGATAGATTGGGTAAAAATATCATGTTGGGGATTGCTTATAGTGCTTCTATCGGTGGCATGGCAACATTGATTGGCACACCGACAAATATCATCATGGTCTCGGTAATCAAAGATTTGTATGGGTATTCCATCGGCTTCAACGAATGGATGCTTTTTGGTACACCTTTATCCCTTGCACTGCTTTTTATTTGTTGGTACTACTTGGTGAATTCAGCGAATCCACTTCCCAAAAGATTTAGCCTTTCAGAAGATAAAAGCATTATTTCTAGACAATTAAATGAATTAGGCAAAGTAAGTTATGAAGAAAAAAATGTCATGATCGTATTTGGCCTGGTCTGTTTTGCATGGATATTCCGCTCATTCCTTCTGCAGGGTTTTCTTCCGGCCATTGACGATACCATCATTGCATTGATTGGAGTGGTGATGCTTTTCGTTCTTCCCTCCTCCTCTCCCGGTGAGCGGATTCTGGATTGGAAAACTGCAGAAGGTATCCCTTGGGGGATATTAATTCTTTTTGGAGGTGGATTGGCCTTAGCGGCTGGTTTTCAGAGCACCGGGTTAGCCGAATGGATCGGTCAAAAATTTACACTTTTGGAAGGTATCAGTTTTATTCTGTTACTCCTGATTATCGTAGCCTCGGTCAATTTCCTGACCGAAGTGACTTCCAATGTGGCCACGGCCTCCATGCTTTTACCAATTTTGGCATCAGTCGCATTCAAATTGGATTTGCATCCATTTGGGCTGATGATCGCTGCGAGTTTGGCGGCTAGTTGCGCTTTTATGCTTCCGGTGGCTACTCCCCCCAATGCAGTGGTATTCGGTTCAGGTTATCTTCAGATGAGGGACATGGTCAAGGCTGGATTTTGGCTGAATATCATTTCTATCCTTTTGGTAACCCTGTTGGTTTATTTTGTGCTGCCTTGGATGTGGGGGTTCGAGTTGATGGAATATCCTTTTTGAGGAATTGGGATTTTCATCTTTTACCATCTTGTTTTCCCACAGGTTTTCTCAGATTAATATCACAGATGGGCACAGATAGGACTATACAACTTTGTCCGTTTTATTTTCCCGCTGATTGTCGCAGAAAAATTCGCTGATGTTCGCGGATTTACACATTTCTGCTTTTCAACCTTGCAACTTTTCAACTTCAAGACTGAAAACTGCGACTGATTACTGAGACTGACCACTGAGACTGTACTACCTAATCCGCCCCTTAAAACCCTGATTTCGTCACATTTTTTTGATCCAAAAACAGCGCAAACGTAATGTTGGTAAAATTTTCCAATAGAAAACTAAACCAACTTTACCATGCAAACCACTGCTCCACTTTTGCTCACAGCACTTGGGATATTAGGCCCGGTCCTTTTTTCCCAACCCAAAAATTTTGATCAAACAGATTTACATGAATTTAAGGAAACTGCCGACCGGATCGATTTTCAGGGGACAATGGTCATCTTCCAGGGCAATGAAATGATCTTTGAAAAAAGCAGGGGCCTCAGTCAATTTGAAAAAGGAGCCGAAAACTCTTCGAAAATCAGATTTAATATCGGATCAAACGGAAAATGCCTAACCTCTATCCTCATTTTCAAAGAAGTGGAAGCTGGCAACATTGATTTGGATTTACCCATTTCCACCTATTTAAATCCAGGTCAATTTATCCCCAACCAAGATTTGATCACGGTAAGACAGCTCCTTTCCCATACCTCTGGTCTTGGGGATTTTTTCGAAAGTCCAGAATACCGGGAGGAGGAAAAATATAATGTTTCCAAACTTTTTGAGCTGGTTCAAGCAATGGACCCGGTGGGAACTCCACCCTTGAAGTTCTTGCATTATTCGAACTCCGGATTTATAGTTTTGGGTAAGATTCTGGAAAATCTTCACCAAAAATCCTATGCTGAAATTCTTGAAAGCGAACTTTTGGATCCTTTGGGAATCGAGCTTTACGGCTCCGCTATATATGCTCAAGGCTGGAAAACTGAAAATGGGGCCTGGGTACCGGGACTTGGCAACGATCCTGAATCCTGGTCCTCGGCAGGAGGAATTTTCCTGAGTGTGGAAGAATTACACCGGGTAATTTTTGCTTTGGCCCAAGGAAATATTCTAAAAAAAGAAAGTCTGGAGAAAATGTGGGCTGTCCAAAGCCGTCCTGAACACGATCCCCCATTCGTGGGATATGCCTTGGGTTGGATGGTCGAAAAGCCAAAAGATCTTCACTTTATCGGGCACAATGGAGGAATTCCTGGATTTCAATCCGGATTTAGGTATATCCCGGATTCTGACACCTATCTCTATACTTTTTCCAATAGGGATAATGGTGCCGAAGAACTATTCATGTCCGCTTTGATGCGATTGATTCAAAAATCTGAATAAAATGAATCCACAAAAAATAGATTCTCCAGTCAAACGCAGGGCCTTTTACTTCCTGATATTGCTAGCAATACTGTATAATCTATTGCTTTTTCTGATCCAGTAATTCTAGGATTCAGGTCAAAATCAAATTCCAACTCAATAATAAAAATACCTCTAAATTGTCCCTAACTTCTACTTATGAAATCCAAAAGTCTTGATTTTCGACAAATCGAATGGTGGATCGTCACCAGCGCTATTTTGATATCCTTTCTCTTTATTCTTTTTGGCTACCAGCCACGATTTTATAATGATTCAGGACAGGCGATTTTCAAATATACCAGCCGTTTGTTGATTTTGGCGGTCCTGTATACCGCTTTCCATTTAATTCATATGGTCCTGATTCCAAAATTCAGAAAAGAAAACAAAAAGTGGCCATACCTGGCTTGGATGCTGCTGATTGGAATCATCTCTTTTGGGATCAGTGCAATTTTTGGATACAATGCCGGTCTGATCAAATCCCCATTTCCAACATTCTATTTAAGTGCCGTCGTACTTTATGTCTGTTATTTATTGGGCGGACATGTCATGAAGCAGGCACTAACTCCACCCAAAGTTCAGGATTACCAGCTTTACAATCTTGCTAGACTATTGTTTGGCTACCTGTTTACCTTGTTTTTCTTGATTCAACTTGACCAGATAGTCGATCACGGTCCTTCAATCATATTCGGGTTTTTCATTCCGGTAATTTTAATTGCGAGTCTTTACAATTTTTATTTGGTCTATGGCAAGCGGAAAATGGGCAAAATCCGGCAATCCCGCTGGTTTAATTGGGGATTAATGGGCACGATTCTTCTTATATTTTTGATCATTTCAGCAGAGTCTAATCAGGAGGAAATATTCTTCGTGGGAGGCTTGGGTACGGTAGTCTTTATCCAACTCATCTTTTTCCCTTTGACCACACTTTTGTTCAAGAAATATGACTCTTACATCGGACAGATTATTTCCCTGTCCACCCAAGTCAACCAGGGTTCTGCGAATCTTAGTTTTCTCAAATCTCAGATCAATCCTCACTTTCTGTTTAATGCCCTGAATACACTTTACGGATCGGCTTTGACAGAAAATGCAGAAAAGACTTCGGATGGGATTCAAAAACTCGGAGATATGATGCGCTTTATGCTGCATGAGAATCTCCAGGACAAAATCTCGATCAAGCGTGAGATCGAATACCTGCAAAATTACCTGGATATTCAGTTGCTTCGCTTTGGAAAGGAACCTAATTTGGAGCTGACAATTCAAATCCAGGAAGACTTCTGCGAAGGAGAAATAGCCCCCATGATGCTCATCCCCTTCATAGAAAATGCATTCAAACATGGAATCAGCACCAAAAATAAATCCTGGATCCGGATCAATCTCCGATGCCTAAAAGGATCAATTCACCTGGATGTAGTCAACAGCATTCATCCCAAAAAATCAAGTGAAGATCCTGCAGATGAATCAGGGATCGGACTGGAAAATGTCAAAAAACGACTCGAATTACTCTACCCGAATGCACATTCTTTGACAATCGTGGCAAATGATTCGGAGCATTTCGTACATTTTTCTCTCCAACTTAAATAATATGCTCAGTGCAATTGCGATAGACGATGAAAACATGGCCTTGGAAGTAATCAAGGCTCACTCCTCCAAAATCCCGTTTCTAGACCTCAAAGCAGTCTTTTCGGATGCGATCCAAGGTTTGGAATACCATCGGAATAATCCCGTCGATCTTATCTTCCTGGATATTAATATGCCGGATATCTCGGGGATCGACTTGGCTGCCATGCTGCCCAAAGAAACCTTGGTGGTATTCACCACGGCTTATTCGGATTTTGCTGTCAAGGGATTTGAGTTGGATGCCCTGGATTATTTATTGAAACCTTTTCCCCTGAGCCGCTTTATGAAAGCCTGTCAAAAAGCTCAGGAATGGAAAGCTTTGCAGCCTTCGGATGAAGATGGCCACTTGTTTGTCAAAACTTCCGAAGGACAAATCCGGGTCAATTTCGAGGACTTGCTGTTTTGTGAAGCCGCCGGAAACTATGTGACTTTCCAACTGGAAAATGAAAAATTGATCTCCAGGATGACTTTTGGGGAACTGGAAAAACTCCTTCCCCCCTCCTTCCAAAAGACCCATCGGTCCTTCATCGTAAATAAAAATCGACTGAATAAAATCGAACGACACCAGGTTCACCTTGGGAAGTTTGTCGTGCCGGTGAGCGTGAGTTTCATTGGATCGATTTTATGATATCTGATTTACGATATAAGATTTACGGCATTTTTTGAACTCTGGAGTTGGATTTAGGAGATACGATTTACGAAGTATGATTTACGGGATTTATGGAACTGTAAATTTAGATTTAAGAAGTACGATTTCCGAAATACGCGATTTGCGGAACTCCAAACCTAGATTTACGAAGTACGATTTATGGGATTTGCTTAGCTCGAACAACTTTTTTGTCCTCAATCCTTAAACCCAATACGCTGAATTCTAACTTATTAA
>CAZFSC010000134.1:0-9218 GCA_964521585.1 uncultured Limnohabitans sp. | reverse complement strand
ATTCAAGCTGTGCAGATGGGATCATCGGTTGCTCAGAATTCTCAAATTTTGGATCAAATGTCGATTGGGTGCTTCCGGGAGATAATATTTTCTCTACCTATCCGGGTAATGACTACGCAGTCTTATCAGGAACTTCAATGTCTTGCGCTATGATGGCCGGAATACTATTGGCTACAGATGGAAATCCCGTTTCTACTGAAGTTCAAAATTGCAAAGGCAGATCCTACAAAATTCCAAGACTCAATTAATTTAAATTTTTAATTTTCATTAAAGCTCAATCAGTTTCTGATTGGGCTTTTTTATTGAAATCAGTTGATTAAAGATTTGGTTTTTGAGTTTAGCGCCATCACCCGGATTTCATTTTTAATATTTTCCATAAAAATGACGAAATCAGGATTTGATTTTAAACTGGCAAATATGGGGTTGTTTTCAATCAGCTTGTAATCTTGAAAATTTAATGCCTTTGCTTTCCGTAAATAATTCATCGCTTCGAAATTATTCCCAATTATAGCTTCCAAAGCAGCTGCATATAAAGCAAAATCCTTGTCCAGGTCATCTCCTCCCAGTACCATTTTATAATTTTCCAACTTGGGAAAAATAAGATCCTGAGCAGAAATGGATCTCCCATCAGAGTCAATGAAAAAACTCATGTCTCTCTTTAACAGATAAGCTAAATAAACAGGTGCATTGAAATAAGGATCTGTGGCCCAGTTTTTTTTGTGTTTGACGGCTTCTTCGAGTAGATCTTTGGCAAGGGGATAATCCGAATTTAAAAATGCCAAAACTCCAGCTGCCTGAAGCGCATAAGGATTATCCGGCTCTAAAGCCAGAATATGCGGAATCTGTGCGGCCACACTATCACTATTTCCTTCCGCCAGAAAACTCAAACCCAATTGTTCATAGGTGTCAAAAGATGGCTTGATTGACAATGACTTTCGAAACCAACGTTTAGCCTCATTTTGATTTTCAAGTAGCCGATAATTCCATCCCAAGATCTGGAAGGGAATAAAACTTTTCGGGTTTAGACCTGCAGCCTTAAGTTGTAGGTCCAATGACTTATCCAATTGCCCCGAGACAAAATATACTGTTGCCAAATTTCCCAAAGCCTGAGCATGATTATTACTTATTTCAACTGCCTTTTCTAAAGTTTCAGTTGCTTTGGGATATTGATTGTTGTAATAATAGGTTACCCCTAACGCCTTATAGGATTCTGCTAATTCAGGATCCTTTTCGATTGCGGTCTTACCGGCATTCAGGGCTGAATCTATCCAGACTTTTCCCTGATTAAAAATACCAAACATTTGCGCGTAGGCATCTCCCAAGCCGGCCCATGCCAATGCAAAATCCGGATCCAAATCGATCGCCTTTTTGAAATTTTCAATAGCTTCTAGATTCTTTTCCAGTTCATATTCATAATACAGGCCGCGCCCTTTCAAATAGGCTTCATATGCTTCAAAAGTTTCTGTAGGACGCCTATTCAACTGTTCAATCTCAGCTAGGGTGACATTTGCTTCCAATTTGGCAGCAATACTTTCCGCAATATTGGATTGCACTTCAAAGAGATCTTCGATTTTTTCTAAATCAAAAGTCTCTGCCCACAGGGCCTGATTGTCATTGACATTGATGAGCTGCACACGGATTCTGATTTTTTCACCGGCCCATTGCACGCTGCCTTCCAGCAAAGTGCTTACCCCAAGGGCATAGGCGATTTCCGCATTACTTTCTTCCGAGTTTTTATAAAGTACCGTGCTCGATCTGGAAATTACCTTAAGGGCATTGATCTTCGACAGCTGAGTGATGATGTCCTCGGTCAATCCATCTGCAAAATATTCTTTAGATGGATCGGCATTGAGATTTTTTAATGGCAATACTGCAACAGATTTATCCTTTACCCAAGGATTTTCAGGATTCGATATAGTAAACCAAACCAAAAGGCCAACTATTCCGATCAAGGCTGTAATTCCCGCCCATAATTTCCAGGGATTTCGCTCTTGTATTTTGACCGTCCGGATCATTTCCTGGCGCTTGGGAATTTCCAGGGGTTCTACGTTTAAGGCAAACAGTTCAAGTTTCCTTGATACATTTTTTAAATTGAAAGATCCTAGATTAACATGTGGAAATTCGGTTGGGTCAGGAATCAGCTTCAGTACATCCTTTGAAAACAAAATACAGGAAGGGACACCAATGCTTTGTATTCTGGAGGCCACATTGACAGCATCTCCAAATACATCATGATTTTCAAAAATTATCTCGCCACAGTGCAGTCCAATACGCAACTTCACATCGGGGTCTGAATGCCAAAGTCTTTGAATTTCTATCCCCGCATTTAACGCCTCATCTGCTGATTCGAAAATCGCAAGAATGCCGTCTCCCAGCTCTTTGATCAATTTCCCATTGTATTTCTCAAAAGCTTGATGATGAAATGCTACATTTTGTTTCATCAGTTCGAAGGCTCGATCCTCTTCCTCTCCCATCAAAAGTGTATAGCCTACTATATCTGAAAAAAATACTACCGAAAGTTGTCTTTTATGGTAATGATTCATAATTCAAAACTTACAGAAACTGCATCAAACAACAAGGTGGTTTAATTGATTTTTGGTCATCGGATTGGAAACAGGCCTACATTAAGCTGGGGATGAATAGATTCCTTTCATAATCGTGGTTCAAAATAGAATAAACTATTTTCATTCTCGAATTTATTTCTCACCCTTCCTTTAAATAATGTGTTTTTTTGAAATAAATGCATGAATATGCTCAATAAGTAGCTATCGAAGCAGTCAAAGTCCCTTGACCAATGATTTGTATTTCTGGATAATTTGTTGGTTAATCTGATCTCCCTTTTCCGAGTTGGAACTGTTGAAGATTTCCGGGGGGATTCCTCTTTTTTGAAGGATGGCTGCTGCCTGCACCATGATCGCCTGAATGATGGCTGCCCCTATCACAGTGGAAGTCGCTCCAACTTTCATTGTCAGTTGCTCAAGCTGCACACTGGCATCCCCCATCTCTCCAAAATTGTCTAAATACAGATCGCAGATTTCGTAAAGTTTGAGTCCGGAGGAATGTCTGGATAACATCGATTCACTATGCTTAAGGTTACCGATACAGATGGTTTTAATTCCTCTGGATTTGGCAATTTGAGCCATTTCGATTGGAACTGGATTAATCCCTGAATTGGAACCTACAATCAGGACGTCTCCAGTTTTAAATTGAAATCCAGACAACAGTTGCTTGGCATATCCCTCGATTCGCTCGATTGCAGTGCTATTAGTAGCATTTTCATGTAGCATCAGTGCCGGGTCAAGGATAGGCACTATTCGGGTTAAGCCACCAGCTCTGTAGAATACTTCTTCTGCCAAAATATGCGAATGTCCGGTTCCAAAAACATAGATCCAGCCTTCAGATGCGATGCTATCCGCAATCCATTCTGCACTTTTAGCTATTTTTTCCTTTTGGGAAAATGCCGCTTCTAACTTCTCAGAGATGGATTGATAGTATCTTTGAAAGGCCTCCATAGCTCAATTTATTAAAATCTCATCTACGAATACCCAGCCTTTTGCTCCTGCTCCCGGGTGCCATTTAGGCAACGATTTGACTGGATTCAATTTTATACGGATGATTTCAGTATCGGCTTTGGAAAGATCATACCGCAATAAGGAAGCTCTGGGATCTTTGAGTTCAACGGATTGCTCAGGCTGTTCCGAGATGAAGTTTATCCATTTCCCATTTTCTGATTTGAGGATCTCCACCGAGGCGGGAGGAAAAATATAAGAAGCTTCATGATATAACAAGCTGATGACTAAATCTGAGTAGTTGTTTTTTGGATCCAGCTTAATTTCTAGCAGCATTGGCTCATCCTGAAACCCCAACCATTCTCCACTGCGATGGTTATTTTGACCTTTGATTTGATCGAAAAGTGTTTGATCTCCTTTGGCTAGATATTCCTTATTTGGCTTGCTTAGTAGTTTATATTCAGTCGGAGCATAGCCTGATTTTAGAAATTGATAACTGGCTTCCGGCGAAGCTTTCCATTCTTTTGCAAAGACTTTTGTCCTAAGTTTTCCTGATTTTCTGATCCAGATTGGTTTAGAATATATAGGACTTGTGATACTATCCGGCTCAGTATCGTCCACGGTATAGCGGATTTCTGCTGTTTTGATGGGATGAGAAATCTGGACTTCTACACTATCCCGGAAAATTACCTTTTCGAAACTCACTTTGGGTTTATTCAAAGGATATATAACCTGGCTGCCATCAAAACCAAAATTAATCTGAGTGGTCTGAAGCTTAGACTGGAGTTCATTTTGTTGCGATGGATTGAGACCGGTCTGCCATAGGTAGAGACGGATTAATTGTTTCATTTCAGAGATTGCCTTCAATGCCTCAGAGTCGATTTTATTTCCAGACACGGCCAAGTATTTAATACTAGGAATAGCTGCTATCAATTTGATCTGCTCGGTATTCAAATCCGTGAAATTTGCCTGGATTTCCTCCAAGTGTTTCATTTCTGAGAGTACACTCAGGTCGACATCTTTGAGGGGCATTTTATTCAGATTTATTTTCAGAATCTGATCTTGGACTTTTTTCAATTCCCTGAGTGAATTAGGATCGAATGCTGCAATACTGAAATAGGAGACTTCAAGAGCGGGAGATTCAGGGTAGATGGAAGCGACTCTACGGAAAAAGGTATTCAATTTTTCCACATCAAACTGGCTGGCGGGATCAAAAGTATAGGTCTTCTGTGATTCGAATTTTTTGGAAGCCAGCAAATACAGCTTTTTCTCTGAAGGAATATCCACTACTTTCTGATCGAAAGATGCTCCATTTGCTACCCATTCTTTTAGAATTTCAAGTTCCTCCTCGCTCAATTGAGCTTTGTTGATCGGAGGCATATGTTTTTTTTCGGATGGGTCTAATGAAATTCGTTGAATCAAAAGTGAATTTTTCAAATCCCCGGCCAGGACAAAAGGACCGCTTTTCCCCCCTTTTTGTAATCCTTCCAGATGATCCATTCGCAGTTCCCCTTTGATTTTACCATCCTGATGACAGCTCATGCATTTGGATTCCAGGATAGGTAATACTAAGTCCTCAAAGATCTCTGCTTCTGCAAGTGGAGTGATGGATGATTCTTTTTCCTGTATTGGCGCCAAAAGAAAATCTTCTCCATGGGTAATATTTGCTCCTAAATGGCCTGTGATAAAAATTCCAAAAGCAAGTAATAAACTAGCGGGTTTGAGTTTGTTTTTGGATGCTGTTCTAAAAAAATATAAACCCACACAAAGGAAAAAGACTGCTATACCCGACCATTTATGCCAAAGAAGATTCTGGCCTTCGTAGTCTTCTGCAGCCAAGATCAAGCCTGCGATTACTGTAAGTCCTGCAAAATTACAGCCTGCCAATAAAACTGTGTCTCCGATACTTTTGGCGTCTGGTTTTGCATCCAATCCAGGAATCCAAATAAATAATAATCCCATTAACAACAATACAATTGGAAAATGCAGGAGTAGGGGATGACTCCTTCCCAGTACTTGTATCCAATCCGGTACCAGCATGCGACCTGAACTCAGTGCTAGTAAGAGTATTAATCCTGCCCAGATAAAAAGTGAATTCTCTAAAAGAGACTTAATCGAGAATGATTTTGACATGGAATCCTAAGCGATTATATCCTTTACTACTTTACCGGAAACGTCAGTCAGACGGTAGCGCCTGCCGAGGTGTTTATAGGTCATCCGTTCATGATCAATTCCCATGAGATGCATCACAGTCGCTTGAAAATCGTGCACATGAACCGGATTTTCAGAAATGTTGTAGCCAAAATCATCTGTTTCTCCGTAGACGATTCCAGACTTGACTCCACCTCCGGCCATCCATATCGAAAATGCTCTTGGATGATGATCCCGGCCATAATTATCTATCAAAATTTTTCCCTGACAGTAATTAGTCCTTCCAAATTCACCTCCCCAGATCACCAATGTTTCTTCCAATAATCCGCGTTGTTTTAAATCGGTGATCAAAGCAGCTGAGGCCTGATCTACATCCTGTGCCTGAAGGGCCATCTCATTGGGTAAGTTACCATGTTGATCCCAGCCCTGATGGTAAAGCTGAACAAAGCGCACCCCGCTTTCAGATAATTTTCTTGCCAAAAGGCAATTGGCCGCATAGGTGCCCGGTACCAGACAATCAGGTCCGTAAAGTTTGATGATACTATCAGGTTCTTTTGAGATATCGGTCATTTCCGGCACGGCGGTTTGCATTCTATAGGCCATTTCATATTGTTGGATTTTGGCCGAAATCTCAGGATCATTGAATTCTTGGTAGCTGATCGAATTCATTGCTGCTATCTGATCCAGCATTTTTCTCCGCTCATCCCGTGTCATTTTTTCAGGATCTTTCAAATAAAGAACAGGATCTTCAGAATTAGAAAACTGTACTCCCTGATGGGTAGCCTCTAAAAAACCATAGCTCCAGAGTTTAGAATATACCCCCTGACCGTTTCCTCTTCCGCGACTTAGCAAAACACAGAATGCCGGAAGATTACTATTTTCACTTCCCAGCCCGTAACTCAGCCAACTGCCCATGCTTGGACGATTGCCTACCTGCGCGCCTGTCTGAAAAAAAGTCAAGGCAGGGTCATGATTGATCGCTTCTGTATGCATGGATTTGATGATACAGATGTCGTCTACAATTTTGCTAGTGTGCGGAAAAAGTGATGAAATCCACGCTCTCGATTGGCCGTATTGCTGAAAAGGAAAATAAGAGCCTACCATGGGGAAAGAGGTCTGACCGGCGGTCATTCCAGTCAACCGCTGCCCGCCCCGGATAGAATCAGGTAATTCCTCGCCCATGCGCTGGTTCAACATGGGCTTGTAATCAAAGCTTTCCAATTGGCTGGGTGCACCGTTTTGAAACAGGTAAATCACCCGTTTTGCCTTCGGAGCGAAATGAGGCAGGGCATTCATTATTTCTTCTTCGGCGCTGCTTTTTCCTGAAAATAAATCCGGAATCAAAAGCGAACCCAAGGCTGCACTGCCGACACCTAGGCTTAATCTGGACAGAAATTTCCTCCTGTTTAAGTTGAGGTTCCGTTCTAATTCTTCCTTTTCCATTTCAAATTTTGGTAATAGTTTCTTCCAGATTATACATGCTGACAATCACCTGCATCAATGCGACTGTTTCTGCTTTGATATCGGATTCATGGAGGGGATATTCACCTACTTTCAAAGTAGGGATGATCTGGCTTTCATCATTTGAAAATCTTTTCAGTTGATCTTCGTAGTAAGCATTCAAAAGACTCTTTTCTTTGACCTTTAAGGGCCGGCCGACAATCCTGAGAAAAGCTTCTGAAATGGCTTGCTCTGGTTTCATTTCCTTAAGAAGATTGGCTGCTAAAACCCGGGATGCCTCTAGTACCAAAGGATCATTGAGCATGACCAAAGCTTGAAGCGGAGTATTCGTGGTGCCACGGCTGATTTCGCATCGATCCCTATTGCTACTGTCAAAAATGATGGCTTTCGGAGGTGGAACAGTCAGCTTGATGAAGTTATAAATTCCTCTGCGGTACAGATCGTCTCCGCTGTCCTGGACATAGGTTGCCAATACGCCTCTACCTGAAGTGGCTGATTCCCATAATCCCTCAGGCTGGTAGGGTTTGACACTAGGTCCTCCGATTTCTTGGACCAGAAGGCCACTGCTTGCCAAGATTACATCCTGAATGTTTTCTGCTTTTAACCGAAGTCTGGGAGCTCTTGACAAGTAGGTGTTTTCAGGATCTGTTTTCAGATGCTTTTCTGTAATTACTGCAGATTGTCGATAAGTGGACGACATCAAGATTTGCTTGATCAATCGTTTAATATTCCATCCATTTTCTCTAAAATCCACTGCCAACCAATCCAAAAGCTCCGGATGACTGGGAAGGTCACCTTGCATTCCAAAATCTCCGGCTGATTTGACGATTCCTTTTCCGAATATTTCCTGCCAAATCAAATTCACAAAAACCCGGGAAGTGAGCGGATTATCCTCATGTGTTATCCATTTGGCTAGTCCCAATCTATTCTTTTCCAGATCAGATGGAAAAGGTAATATTGATGCAGGTGTGCCTACCTCCACAGCAGTCGTTGGTGCATCGTAAACTCCGCGATCCAGAATATAGGTAGTTCGCGATTCTTCTGTGGGCAATTCATCCATTACGGAGATACTTAATCTTGACGTGTCTTTATGATTGATAAAGCTCATGACTCCGCTCAGATCCTGCTGATCAACCCAAAGAATCGGTGTTTTAGCTGGTTTGGACTGGCTTACATCTCCTTCATAACCTTTTTCCGGACTGTTATTGAAAAATGCGAAAAACTGGAAATACTCTTTTTGGGAAAATGGATCGAACTTGTGATCGTGGCATTGGGCACATTCCATAGTGATACTGAGCAGGCCTTTGCTGACCGTGTTGGTTTTGTCCAAAACATATTCGATCCGATATTCTTCATCGATGACCCCGCCTTCTTCGGTATATTTATGATTCCGGTTAAATGCCGTTGCCAAAATCTGTTCTTTGGTGGCATTAGGCAATAGATCTCCAGCTAGCTGCCAGGTGATGAATTCATCATAAGGTAAATTTTCATTGAATGCGTGGATCACCCAATCCCGGTAAGGCCATTGGGTTCGAATATTATCATCCTGATAGCCGTAGCTATCTGAGTAGCGGGAAATATCCATCCATAGAAGCGCTAATTTTTCTCCAAAAGATGGCGTAGCTATTAGCTGGTCCACCAGATTTTCGTAGGTTAATTCTCCCTGAAAATCCTTGTAACGTCTGATCAAATCAGGGCTGGGTGGAAGTCCTGTAAGATCTAGGCTTGCCCGCTTGATGAGTTCATGTGATTTTGCCTCAGGATTGGGGCTAAGACCTTTCTCTCTCATTTTTTTGAAAGTGAACAGATCTATTTCATTCGTCCCCCATAGTTGATCTTCAGGTAAGCTTGATTTTTTTGGTTTTACAAATGCCCAATGTGGTTCATATTTGGCACCCTGTTCGATCCAGATTCGGAGGAGTTCAATCTCACCTTCGGAAAGAGAAAGGTTCGACTCGGGGGGTGGCATCATTTCACTTGGATCTGAGGAGGTGATGCGGTGATAAAGTTCGGATTTTTGTAAATCGCCAGCCACCAAAGCAAATTTCCCCTTGGATTCCTTCAGTGCTGCAAAAGCTCCTTCTTCGGTGTCTAATC
>CAZFSC010000133.1:7021-9294 GCA_964521585.1 uncultured Limnohabitans sp. | reverse complement strand
CATGCCTTCCTCTCAGGACTGTTTCCTGACCTTGGCATAATGTTAGAATTATTTTATACCCAAAAGCCACTAACAGAATTAATCTTTTGGAAAGAATGTCAATAATCCTTTTCGATTAGCCCAAATTTTGGGATCTGTTTATGGTAAATTAAAATTATAACCTATGTATTACTTTAAAAAAACTCAAAAAATCATGAAAAAACTAACCTATTTATTCTCTCTCACCTTACTCGTCGCTTTTTTGGCGTCTTGTTCAAACAAGGGTATGAAAGTCGTCACCCGCGATGATGCGATGAATGATTTGTCAGAGTATGATACTTATGCATGGGTCGCTAACGTAGAAAATATACCTAACATCTATGCTTTTATCGGACCTGATGGAGCACTGGTTTTTAACAACAACTCCACCAGAAAAATGATTAAAGATGCGGTCGAACTTCAATTGGCCGCCAGAGGATTTACCCAAAATAATAATAATCCGGATATGTTAGTAAACTTTTCTGTACTGGAGGAAGATACCGAACTCAGAACTTTTAGATTGAACAACAAGCAAGATTATCTCGGAATCGGACCTAGATCTGCAGCAGCAAAAATGGTACCTGTGAAAGCAGGAACCGTATTGATCAACTTCATGGATGCGCAGACGGGAAATCAAATCTGGCAAGGATTTGCGTCAGGAGCATTGAAACCTGAAGACACTAAAAATATGACCAATATGGAGACTAAGGTTGCAGCGATCTTTGAAGATTTCAACTTCAACCAATTTAATACCAGACCAACAATGGATAAAAAATAATCATTTGTTCTAGTTTGTTTGATCCTGAATCGAAAGATTCAGGATTTTTTTTTGCCGGACGGTTTTTGAGGTAAGCAGGACCATTTTGGGATACAGGTGAATCTGCGATGTAAATAACCTACTCTGGCAAGCATGGAATTTTTCAGTTAACCTACCAAGTTGCTTTTAAGTAAAAAAGGTTTTTCGGAAAGCTGGAAATATCTTTGAATTTTGTTTAGAATATTCTTTTTAAAAGATACCAGCACCGAATTGCAAACCTGAAATAATCATCTGAATTACCGGCAAAATGATTCTATTAAAAATTAGGATAGGGAATTGAATTCACCGCGAAGAATTGTCTTCTACCTAATTTCATCTCATAAAATTATTTGACAACACAAAAGGGATGAAGTTGATTCGCAGTTGTAAAAATCAGGTAAAGTAAAATCAAGAATCAGAATGGATAGCCTATTGCAAAATTGAAGTTTAGATTTTCTCTTCGCCAAGACTTACTTCCAATGTCCCAGGTATTTCCCCAACGCTCGCCTTCAGGAAGATAAGGATAGCGGAGCGGGGTCGCCAGATCGAACCGAAGAACAAAAAACTGGACATCCACCCGAAGCCCAATTCCGGTCCCGACTGCAAGTTCTTTCACCCAGTCGGAACTGAATTTACCTCCTGGAAGAGCCTCATTTTCATTCCAAAGCCAGATATTTCCAGCATCTATAAATGCAGCACCTTTGAGAAAAGAGAAAATTGGGAATCGGTATTCCACATTTCCCTCCAATCGGATGTCACCGGATTGATCAAAGAATGAATTGAGACTATTCCGGTCTGACTGATAGGTTCCTGGTCCCAAAGATCTGATTCGAAAAGCTCTGACACTGTTTGGACCACCTGAAAAGAATTGTTTGATGTATGGAAGGGAAAGGGAGTTTCCGATTGGAACACCCAAACCAGCCCATAATCTTGTGGCAATGACATGCTCTTGCACAGGCCTGAAATAATACCGTAAATCCAAATCCACTTTGGCATATTGGGCAAACTCCAATCCGAAAATCTGACCGGATTCTGAATTGGTCAGGTTGCTGAGACCATTGAGAAGATTTCCTGCTACATCCAGCCCAGTCCCTACAAATACCCCGTGGGTCCTTTCCGTGTCAATCAGTTTGTTATAGTTGAAAAGGTAATTAATCCCAACAATAAAATTCTGCTCAAAACTTCTTCTCAGGAAAGGGTTATTATTCAGGATTTCTTCAAATTCAGGGCTGGTCTGCGTCTGATTGACCAGATTGATACTGATCGGGTTCAGCTCATGATAGACCCATTTATTTGCATTCCAGAAATAACCATAATTTGCGGAGAAGGTATTCAGTCGATACAAGCCACCGCGGTTAAGGTATTCAAATCCGATTCCCATCTTCGTTTTGGGAACTGAATAGCTTAATTTTTCTCGTATAGGGACAAAAAATATTACCCGGGGAAAAATCAGATCTGC
>CAZFSC010000133.1:0-6921 GCA_964521585.1 uncultured Limnohabitans sp. | reverse complement strand
CTCAGGTTTACAAATTTGTAATTACCGATTGAGCTGAGTCTATTGGTTGACAGGCTCGAAAGTCTTGGACTATAGTATTGGTCTTTTTCAATAAGGATGTAATCGTTGAGCCATTCAGGTTTGAATACCAGATTGCCCTGGATGAATTGCTTTCCTTCTACGATGGTAGTGTCCAGTTTTTCTATACTCTCGTTGACAGAGTAATTAGGAAATACGTTGATTCGATCGATCTGATACGGTACCAGTGATTTGGATGGTACGTCGCGCTTTAACCGAAGGTATAATTTGAATTTACGGGAACTGTCTGAGACGTTTGTGTCAGCTTCGAAAATCAGGTATTCACTGTTGAAATTGTAATATCCCTGGTCTTTTAAATCCTCATCAATGCGTTTGCGCTCATCTTTCAGCATATTGAGATCAAACCGAGTGGACGAATCCAATTCGGTATTTTCCAAAGAGGCCTTGAGTCGCTTATAGATCGGGATGGTGTCATTTTCGATCTGATATTCAATCAAAGTATAAGGCTCGGTCACCTTCGCAGTGTATTTGACTGAGGCATATTTTCCTTTATTGACAATTTCCGAATTTGCTGAGCCATAAAAAAAGCCTCTGTTTTCCAGTCGGTTCAGAATAAGATCTTCGGTAGTTGAGGGATTGACCTGGCTGAAATAGACGGGTTCTTCTCCAAATTTCTTATTGAGAAATTTATTGATAAACCCGGGCTTCTCCTGTTGAGCTTTGTAGTGTGCCCATAAACCGATTCGCATTCCCAAAACTGTACTGTTGGGCTCAGGTCTGATCAGAGAATTTAACTCTGAATTGATTTGGTCAAGGTCCTCGATTTTGACTTCAGATTCGAGTAGAAGCTCGGCTCCGGTATAGAGTTGCTCATCTTCGGGGATGTACTTTTTTACAGAGCATGCAAAAACAGACAGCAGGCAGAGAACTGTTAAAAACGATTGGTTGATTTTAATTTTCATCTTTCCGCAGTTCATTCTCATTTTTCTTTTTTTCTTCTTCGGATTGATTATCCAACTGATTGATCGGATTGGTTCTATTTAGAAAATCCTGGCTAGTCGGACTTTTGAAAAGGTTGCTAAATCGGTTAAACTCCCGATTGAAAACCACACCAAACCCGGTAGTCACTAATTGACCATCGATTATGCTTTCAAATTGATTTTTTCGGAAAGCCCTGATCTTAAATCTTCCATCTTCGGTCAGAGTATACTCAATACTGACATTTCCCAAAATGGATCCTGCGCTCTGGCTGGATTGGGAGTTTCCTTCCAAGTCAAACTGGCTGCCGACCTGCACGGTCAGCCGATCATCAAATAAGGTCTGCCGGGCACTTACATTCAATTCGGTCTGAGCTTGCCCGCCTTGTCCCTGGGAATAGCTGTCTAGCTCAAAGCCTACTTCAAAGCCAGAATCTCCAAAGAGTTGATTGGAAAAATTGTTAAGCTGATCAGAGAGCAGCTGGCTCACGCTGCTTCGGGCTAAAGATTCGGTACCACCTCCACTGCCATCAGATCCACCAGATGGGAAGAATCGGTTCAGCACCAAAAGAGAAAAAACCTGTCGGTTAAGTTCTCCTTCCTGAGAGTCAATCTGGCGTACTTTGGAGTAGACATTCCCTCCAAATTCACCCCGTTCGCCTTCAGGCATATCTAATCCAAATTAGATCACTGGTTTTAAAAGTTATCCATACAGATATAGATAGACGAGAAAATCCAAGAGTATATTGTATTGATTCTGGGTGGCATCCCCGGATCCAGTCAACTGCGAAGCCATAAGCGGAGCAGCTGCTGTGCTGACCTCGTAGGAAGCAGTAATATCCATACTGGCATCCAAAGGGTCTCCATTCCAGGTAATAGTGCTACCTTGATTAATTTCAAATCTTCTGCTGACTAGGTTGTAAAGAGACATTTCATAATGTCCACTTTGTACGGTAAGTTGCCCACTCAAGCGGGTTCTCCCAATAGGATCTATATTGAGGTTCAATGCACCTGTGGCAGAGAGAGCCAGATTATCCCCAGATTTAGGATCAATGATAATTTTAAAACTTGCATCAGGGTCCACTTCCAGTAGCAGGCGGATGTCATATCCAGAGAAGGTGTTGGATGCTTCAGAATCATTTCTGGTCAGGATGTCATCTGGGTTTTCCTTGTTTACGAAAACGACCACGCCCTGTCTTTCTACCAGATCGACTTCTGACTCAGGAATCTTGAAAGTCAAATCTGTCTGATCTTTAACTTTTAGTCTACCGGTTACTTTTGGCAAAACCAAGTCACCCGTAATATCAATCGAAGCATCGATGGTTCCTGTGCCGTAGAAAAGTTCATTTTCCCTGTCCGTGGAATTGATTACCATGAAATTCTGAGCATTCAATGTCAAGTCAAAACCCGGATTGACAAATGACTCCGTGGTGATTTCCCCGGCTAGGGTAAAGGTGTTTTCTGATATATCCCTGATAATGAAATTATCCAGATAGATTCCTTCATTGTCCAGCCGGATGGATTCATCCTGAAAAATATACTTTGTACCCAAGATAGAGGGCGTTAGCGAGGCTTCGTAAAAATTGATTTGTCCTTCGTAGGTTGGATCTGCTGTGGTGCCGCTGGCAGTTAATTGCCCATCAAAGTAACCGTCTGCCTGACTGATCTGATCTGGAACTATCTCTGACAACATTTTCAAATCGATCTTATTCAAGTCTACTTCAAGGTCAAAGGCGGCTGCTTCTTGATCTGCAATAAATTCTCCCCTGACTTCCAGATCAGCACCGCCACCACTTAAATTGGCGACTAGGGCATAATTTCCCAAAGTTTTTGCCTCGGCATCCAATCTGAGGTGTCCCAAATGGGAATTGAGAACAGAAAGTGAATCAATATCCAGTTCGCCCAATATACCCAATGCCCCGAATGGATTTTGGACGATCAGTGAGCCATCTACCTTCCCATTTGCGATTTTCTCTCTAGGGTTTAGAAAACTGGTCAGATTCTCAAGTTTAAATCCTTGGAAAACCGCTGCTAGATGGGGTTTGGCGAGTGAATCCAAATCGTCCGTTAGACGTACCTGCTGGTTCCGGGAAGTGAATTCCATATCACGTAGGCTGATCTCCTGATTGGAATATATCAGATTATTTGAAGCAGGAATGTCCCATTTTGTCTTATCGAGAATCAGATTATCAGAAAGGAATTTAATAATAACCGAATCAGGCAAAAATTCGATTTCTGTGGAGATCTGGGTGAGAATTTCTTGTTGATCATAAAACTGAAGATCAAATAGGAGCAAAGCCTCATCGAGCTTGCCGCTGATCCTGGTGCGGTCTATGGCAACAGGTCCGGTATTTAATGCAGTAAAGCCAAGGGAAAAATCAAGATGTTCAGGATCTGAATCTAACTGGATTCCCAAACTGTCGATTTCTGCACCCCCATAATTGACAAAGGGAAAATTGACCGTAGCGGTCATGGTCTGTTTCTTCTCGTTGAAGTTGGCCTTGATTGCTGCATTTTCCAGGTTTGTAAGCCCAGGTAGGAGAACCTCATTGAGGAAGGGGTCCTGCCGGATTGCAAAATTCAAATTCAGAATTACATCCCCGGAAGTTTGGATACTGTCCTGAATCGCAAAATAATGATTGAAATAGCTGGTTAATGCTTTTGTAAATTCACCTGGATTGGAATTGGATTGAACAAATCCCACTAGCGGATTACTTTCTATATCCAGACTTGTACTGTCATTTTCCACCAGGGCATTGAGCCAGATGGTACCCAGTGGATAGCGGTTTTGGTCCTGGATGACGAGGGCATCATTAAATGTAGCGCTGGCCTGAAATTCTTCCAAATTACCCTCAAAAGTTGCATTTAGATTCAGCTGTGCCCGCGTATTGGCTGCTGTAAGACCCATGGCACCTAAGTCAGCGCCTTCAAGGTTGAAGTCTAGATTTACTACAGAATTCAAGGAGTCGAGATCTACATCGGCTTTCAAATCGTACCGTAGATTTTTGCTGTTGAGGTCTGAGCTTAGGGTACCACTTCCATTTTCAAGGTTTCCCGAAAGGACCAGACCAGAATAGTCATTTTGGTAAAGCCCGAGACTGTCGAATTTCGCCTGAATGTCAGCAGTCATTTCATACCATACAGTTCCGGATCCTTTGGCATCCAACGAAAAATACACTGTATCCAGATCTGGATTTTGCAAAAGCGTATTGAGTTGTATTGCCTGGGCATTCAGCTTTGCATCGAAGACAAGTTGATCTTTATTCTGATAACTGGCCAGCAGCGAAATGTCGCCAAGGTCCGAGGTAAGCTGTAACTCTGTACCCAAATCGTCCACACTGCCGCTCGCTTGCCCTGTCAAAAGAAAAGATTCGGGAAGTTGAATTCCCAGATCAGCTTCTGAAATGAATTTTGTAATCACCTCCCGCTGACTCTTAAGCTCGAGCTGAGGAATATCGAAACGAAGGGCATCTACGTCCAACAGATCACTGAACTTACCTACGGTAAACAAATTAGTAGGGCCCCAGGAAAGCTCCGCAGCTGAGATATTGAGCAGTTTGGTCGAGCCGTCCAAATCAATATCTGCCTGGAAGGGATAAGCTTCCAGTTTCTGGATCAAGGTGTCTTGGGCCAATTGAGGTTGGAAAAAATAAGCGTCTTTGATTGAAATTCCTGGAGCTTTTAGATTGATATCCATGGAAACCGCTTCGGGTTTCTCAATCAGCTCAGCAATCGATACATACTCGAGCTTTACGTCACCCTGGATCGCACTTCTGTTGAGTGCTACTCGGAGATCTTCAAAAGAGGTCTGCTGATCGGTAAGGTCAAACTTCAATGCAAATTCTTTTAAGGAAAAGCCGCTGGCCTCTTCGAATTTCAAAAGATTGATTTCCGCTCCGGCTTTGTTTTCCTCCAGAGAGATTTCAGTAAGCTTAGCGGAAAGGCCATCAATCTTCAGGGCTTCAGGGTTGAAATAGCCTTTTTTAAAGTCGGTATCCGCTGATTTATATTCGATTGTGTTTTCGTTTAGGTCTAGCTGATCTGCTCGTACGGTCCATTTGGGCCAAGAAAACGTTGCTGTATCAGCTGAAGCATCTGCGTTTGAATCAGCCGGAGGAGATGGCGAAAAATCATGGAAAAGGATACTGGAATTGTTCAAAGTGAATAGATCCAGATCTACTTCCTGGGTTTTCAAATTGACGAGCGGCAACTTTAATAGAAGCTCCTGCAGGTCTATCTCTGCCAGTTGCTGGTCAACCTCATTCTGATAGTTAAGCTGTACGTTTTCGATCAACAGCTGATTCAAAATGATGGTAAAAGGTGTGCTGGAAGTGGTATCCGGTTCAGATTCGGGAAATGGCTTGGTCTGTAAATATTCTGCGCGCGTATCGCTCAATGTCACTTCGGAGATTTCTATGTTCATTTCCTCCAGATCCAATTCGGGAATATTCAATCCAAGTTTACCCAGCATCAGCTTGCTTGAAATTCCAAGGAATTGATCTTGGTAATTCAGGTTAAAATCGGTCAGTGAGATATCTTCCAGTGCGATTTGTAAGCCTGAAGAGGTAGTGTCTGTTGTTGTGGTATTTTCCCCGGACTGGGGTGAAAATGCCTCGATAAGAAAATTAAAATTAAAATTTTCGCTGTCGGAAGGACGATTTACATTGGCGACTACACCTTCCCAATCTAATTTGGAGACATTGACATTGCCGTCTTTAATTAAAGGCATAAACGCCAAGCCGGCTTCCAGATCTTTGGAATAAAATAAGGTGTCTCCATTTAAATCCTCCAAATAGACTCCCTCCAGGTAGATATTCCCTGAGAATGTGATAAATAGACGCTCGATATTGAATTTGGTACCAGTCTTATTCTCTACATAACTGGTGGCTTTGGACACAATAATGTTTTGGCCCCAAGGGCTTCGAATAAACAAAAGGATAACTGCCAGAATCAAAAGAATGATTCCGAGGCTTATCCCTACCCACTTGAAAATTTTTAAAAATGTGTTTTTGATAAACCTGAAATTTTGGTGAATTGAGATTTTCCGGATGGCTGGGTCATTTATCGGTCAATAAACAAGCCAATTGGCCTTTTGGATTTTTTAGCGTTTCTCGGTCTGATTGGATTTGATTCTTATTTCAACCAATAAGATGATAATCAGGGTTCTGCTTTGACGAAAAAATATTTTATAAAGATTAATTCTAAATAATCTTGTTTAGAATTAGTCTAAGTAATAATTTTGGCCCATCATTCAAACTTAACTACAAATGAAATTTAAATTTTCTATGCTGATTCTCCTTTTTGCCGGGATGGGTGTGGCATTCTCACAAACAGGGACGATCAAAGGAAAAGTAAGTGACGGCAAGGGAAATCCGCTTGAATTTGTAACCATCGGAATTCAGGGAACTTCCATTGGTACCAGCAGTACGGAGGAAGGTGAATATCAGATTAATAATGTTAACCCAGGCAGCTACACGCTATTTGCTTCGCTGTTAGGTTTTGAAAAATTGAAGAAAACTGTTCGGGTAACCGAAAACGAGGTGTTGCTCGTAGATTTTTCTCTGGAGGAATCCTCGACTGCACTTCAAGAAGTTTGGGTGACTGATCAAAATTCAAATCGATATTACAATGACAGCAACTTCATTGTTGCTAAGCTTCCTCTGAAAGACCTGGAAAATCCTCAGGTTTATAATTCCATTCCTCAGAGTCTGATCCGGGATCAGGTCGCAACTGATCTGAATGATGCTTTGAAAAATGCAACTGGTGTAACCCGGCTTTGGGAATCAACCGGAAGGGGAGGAGATGGTGCTGAATATTATACGATGCGTGGATTTTCCGTGCAACCCACTATCGTAAATGGTATGCCTAGCATCAGCAACAGTTCGCTTGATCCAGCTAATGTGGATCGGATTGATGTAATAAAAGG
>CAZFSC010000132.1:1959-9298 GCA_964521585.1 uncultured Limnohabitans sp. | reverse complement strand
TCCGAATACAAACTCCGTGAATTACTTGAAACCGATCAGTTTCTGCGTGGACGAAAGTTGAGGATTCTTTCTACTACGGTGGATGCTGAAGGGCGCGAACTGATCGAAGTGGTTTCCCAGCGGGCCAAAGCGAGTTATCTGGCAGGTTTTGCTGATCCGGAATTTATCTCCGAACTACCTCGCTTTTCCCTGCCTTTCCTTCCGATGGACAAGAAGCATCGGGTATTTCAGGTAGACGGAGATTCCATGCTGCCGATCCCGGATGGAGCATGGATTGTCTGTGAATATGTGGATGACTGGTTGGCGATCAAAGACGGCGAACGCTACGTGATCGTGACCGAGCAGGATGGAGTGACCTTCAAGATCGCGTACAATCGGATCAAAGATCAGCAGAAATTATTGCTTTGCTCCGCCAATCCGATATATCCACCCTTTGAAGTGGAAATCGAACAGGTGCGGGAAGTGTGGAGGTACCGATTGGCGATGAGTTGAAATTTAAATGGAAATACAGTGGAAGTAAAATGGAAATATACCTCCCTTTGGTCGGTGAAATACGTGTTTCAGATTCTATATCGCGAAGCGTATTTTGCCGTAGGTATATTTCAGCGAAGCTGTATTTCACAACGCCTATTTCCTACTTTTAACTTTGAATAAATAACAATGCCTATCATCCCTTCACCACTCGGAAATATCTTGATCAATACGAAAGAAGAAATGATTTCTGAACTTCGATTTACGACTGAGGAAGTTTCTAAAGATCCCCTCGATGGTCTTTTATTAGAGACTAAACAGCAGTTGGATAACTATTTTTCAGGGAAAGGCAAGAACTTCAACTTACCGGTGTTGCTTTCCGGCACTCCTTTTCAGCAAAGCGTCTGGTCAGCTGTCAATCGCATTCCCTTTGGGGAGACGACTACTTATATGAAGCTTTCGCAGAACCTTGGCAATCCAGCTGCGATCCGCGCCGTGGGAGCTGCGGTTGGTGCCAATCCGGTCTTGGTGATTATCCCTTGTCATCGGATCATCGGAAGCAATGGTCAGCTCACGGGATATGCCGGTGGACTGGACCGGAAGGAAAAACTATTGCAGCTAGAAGGCAGAGTTCCACAAGCCAAACAAACCAAATTGGATTTCTAAGCTAATCAGTCCTTCAATTCCACGATGACTTCGATTTCCACTGCTATATTATTTGGCAAGGCCGCCACGCCTACGGCAGAGCGGGCATGTTTCCCAGCTTCTCCAAATACCTCTACCATCAAGTCTGAAAATCCATTGATCACTTTGGGATGATCTGTAAAATCCGGTGCGGAATTTACCATACCCAAGACTTTTACAAATTGCTTGATCCGACTTAAATCGCCACCTGTGGCAGCTTTGAGTACGGCTAGGATTTCAATTCCAGTTTCTCTAGCTGCCTGATAACCTTGCTCTAGGGTCAGATCTTGACCTACTTTCCCGAAGACATCCGGGCCGTTTCCTGCCAGGTAAAGCGTATTTCCTACTTGACGCCATTTGACGTAGTTGGCTACGGGCGTACCGACTTCAGGTAGATTGATTCCTAAGGCCTGGATTTTTTGATCGGGAGTCTGAGCCAATACCGGGAGAGACAATAGAATTGCGATCAGGGTTAAAAATTGGATTCTCTTCATTTTTATTTTCGGTTTTTGTATTTCTAAGCTACATCAATTTTTACTTTTAGATATCAAAAATCCCTTAAAACACCTTGGCATTGAAAACCATCGAAATAATACCCTACGCTCCGGAATATAATCCCTATTTCAAAAGTATCAATCAGGCTTGGCTGCAGGAGTTATTTTCCATGGAGCCAATCGATATTTCACAGTTGGAAACTCCCGAAGAGACGATTATTCTGCCTGGAGGCACGATTATTTTTGCAAAACTCGAGGGAGAAATAGTTGGCACAGTGGCCTTGGCGAAAGTTGAGGAGGGTACTTTTGAAATGATAAAGATGGGCGTAATTCCGAAGGCCCAGGGGATGGGCGTAGGTTTAGGGCTTGGCAAATCTATCATTGAAAAGGCAAAGGAAATGGGCGGACGTAAGCTGGTGCTGTATAGTAATTCCAAGCTGCAAGCTGCCATCAGAATCTATCAAAAACTCGGATTTACCCCTGTTATTCCTGAGGAGGGAAAATATTGTCGCTGTGATGTGAAAATGGAGTTAAATCTGTAATGAACTGATTTTTATCATCTTTTAAACTGATTTTTAGCTCTTAATATGATTTGAAATTTTACGAAATTGAGATTCAATCAAAATTAAGTAAGCTATGAAAAAGATCGTTGTGCCTTTTGACTTTTCGTCTTATTCGCTGGCTGCATTGAAGACAGCCCAAAAATTGAGCTCTAAATCCGGTGCCGAAATCATCTGTATCACAGTCATTCCATCTGAGGTGGATTGGGATTTACTTTCGGAAGATGCCAAGAAAAAATATCCGGACTTACTGGAGGAATATCAGGAAGCAAAAGAGGTGCTCCCGGAGCATATCCGTGATGTCGCTCCGGCCAAAGCACCGATCAGGCAAGTGGTCCGAATTGGAATTCCCAATGAATTGATCCTACGTGTAATCAAGGAGGAGGAGCCCGATTTAGTCGTTTTAGGTGCTTATGGCAAAGGCTACTCAGAAGGAAAGTTCATTGGTTCGACTCTTCAAAAAGTGCTTCGCAAATCCACCAGTCCTGTATTGGCGGTCAAAGAAGAACTGAATGGTAATGATTTCCGGAAAGTCGGATTTGCTTCAGATTTCAAACCAAATTCCAAAGCAGCGTTTGAAAAAATCAAACCGCTCATCAAAGTGTATAAAACCAGTGTTCATTTGGTATATGTCAATACCCCTGATCATTTTACCTCAAGTGAAGAAGTAATTTCAGGAATGAATGCATTTACCAAAGGACACGAAGAGTTGACTTTTCATCAGCATATCTTCAATGATACGGAAATAGAAAACGGCTTGATGGCCTTTGCAAAGTCTGAAGGAATCGCTTGGATCGCGCTGGTATCAGGAGATCACAGTCATTCTCCTTCCTATCAGATCGGGACCACGGAGACTATACTCTACAAAAGTGATTTGGGGATTTTAAGCGTCAGAGTCTAACTTACCAGAATCTGAATCGCTTTTCGTTAATCCGATTTCGGAAGATCCAGTTGTCAAAAATATCTCTGGAGAAGTGGATTTCCATGCCCAGATTGAGAGTCATGTAACCGTCAAATCGGTGAGTGAGTCCCGATCCCCTTCGGATCCTTCCTCCATTTCGAAGAATTTTATTGACATCTGGCAGGCCATTGTCGTCCATGAAATTTGGGTTTCTGATGGCTAAACGTAGCCGGTCCGGATTGTTTCCGGTGACATAATCGTCCACTAAGTCCAGGTAAAACTCTGAGACATTGTATGCGGAGATGTCATCCATATAATCGGTGAATGTCCAGCGGTAATTTCCTTCCAAAGTCAAGTCCATGTAGACATTCACCTTGTATTTGAATCCCAATCCGGTCGGTATGACCATGATGTATCGCTCATAGGGATTATTTTCAAGCTGTAGCGGCCGAAGATCTACCCAATTGCCATCCAGTTGAGTCTCTGGATTGTTGGTAGACATCCCTATTCCTGCAAAAATGTAGGCATTCCAAAGAGGTCGGTTGATATTTGGGGTTTTAACCGGATACAGGTAATACTCGACGATTCCCGTCATTTCCCAATTTTGGGCTCTGAAATTCAGATTTCTCGGGGTTCGATTTGCTCTGGGATCTGAAGGTGGATCCTGGCCCGACATTTTGATGTAAGAAAAATCGCCTCTGGCCCGCAAGTGTGTACCAAAGGTGTAGTGGAAGCCGATATTCGCATTCCAGTCAGGCTGTACCCCCTCACTGTATTTCCAAAAGGAATATAATTCGCCAAAATATTGAGTAGGACCAATGCTGGCCGAAAATGACCAAGGCTCCTCAAATCTATACCTATAAAAACTTTGGGAATAGGCAGAGGCAGTAGAAAGCAAAAGAAAAAAAAATAGTAATTTCTTCATGACTGAAAGTGCCTCAGGGCATTAATCTTGATTCGACTGAAAATTAGCCTTATTTATTAGATTTTCAAATCCCGATTTCATGTGAAGGTCACGTTGAGGAAATGGAATTTCTACTCCTTCTTTTTCAAATCGCTTGAAAATCTCGTAATACAATTGACTTTTCAACACATTAGGCCGATTAATGTATTCAGATGACCACACTCGGAGGTTAAAATTCAGGCTACTATCTCCAAAATCATTAAAGAGCACATCTGGCTCCGGCGTATTCAAAACCCCTTTATTATCTTTTGCAATTTCCAGAAGGATCGATTTGATTTTTTCTGGATTTTCCTTGTAAGAAACGCCGACTGGAAAATTGAATCTGATATTCCGGTCATTATGCGACCAGTTGATGACTTGATTGTCAATGAACTGGCTGTTTGGTACGATAATGCTAATATTGTCATTGGTGACGATCATCGTGGACCTTGCGGAAATTTTGATGACATCACCGGATACATCTCCCACTTCTATTCGGTCACCTTCTTTAATGGGTTGCTCAAAAAGGATAATCAATCCACTTATAAAGTTGTTGGTGATATTTTGCAGACCAAAACCAATACCGACACCGATCGCACCTGCAAGGATCCCAAATGCACTCAAATCAAGTCCTGTAGTTTGTAAAATCGAGAATATACCGGCCAGGATCAGGACGTATTTGATCATGGTCCCGATTGACTTTCGGGTTCCGGTATTTATTCGATAGCGGCTGAGTATCCGGTTGACCAGTATTTTCCGAATCCATTCAGCCCCTACAAAAAGAATTACAAACGAAATAATCAAAGTGAGTATTAGCCCTATGGTCAATTTGGACTCACCCAGGTTGAACAAACTCAAATTCATGATTTTTTCCAACCACTCCAGTAGGGTTTCTGCCTTTTCTGCAACCGCTTCCAATTCCTGATTCATTCGGATAATTTCAATTTCAATTCAGTTAAACTATAGCTAAATCGGTACCAAAATAAGTACTTCGATCGACCAATTTACTATTTCTTATTTAGCAATTCGAATTTGATCGTGCCTTGATATTGGAGAGTTTTGGCTAATTTTGGCCCATGAGTAAACAACGAGAGGAATTAGAGCACAGGTTAAGACTTAGAAATATCAAGCTCTCGGATTACGATGCTATCCGGGAAATCATGACTTCAATCTACCGAAATCAAGGCGGTGCCTGGACTAAGGAGGAGCTGAAAAATCAACTTAAAGTTTTCCCTGAGGGACAGATTTGTATTGAGGATAATGGGGTAGTCGTGGCTGCTGCGTTGAGCTTGATAGTGGATTACGCCCGATTCGGAGACAACCACACCTACGATCAAATTACTGGATACGGTAAGTTTGACACCCATGATGAGGAAGGAGATACTTTATATGGTACAGATGTTTTTGTCCATGCAGAATATCGGGGTATGCGACTGGGTAGGAGGCTTTATGATGCCCGCAAAGAACTCTGTGAAAATTTAAATCTTCGGTCTATCATCGCCGGAGGAAGAATACCCGGCTATTCGAAATATGCCGATGAGATGACCCCCCGCAAATACATTGATCTGGTGAAGAATAAGGAGATTTTTGATCCGGTACTTTCTTTTCAGCTCGCCAATGAGTTTCACGTTCGGAAGGTCATTACTAAATATCTGCCCTCAGATACTGATTCCAGAGCCTATGCTACACTTTTGGAATGGATCAACATTTACTATGAAAAGGATGAAAAACTAATCGGTAACAAGAAATCGATTGTCCGCTTGGGATTGGTTCAATGGAAAATGCGACGTTTTTCCAATGTAGATGACTTGATGCAGCAAGTGGAGTTTTTTGTGGATACGGTTTCTGGCTATAAATCAGATTTTTGCCTACTCCCTGAGTTCTTTAACGCCCCGCTTCTTGCGGATTTCAATGACATGGATGCCTCCGAAGCGATTCGTAACCTGGCAGACTATACCGATGAAATCGTAATTCGGATGAGTGACCTGGCTGTGTCTTACAACGTGAATATTATTGCAGGGTCCATGCCTGAGTATGATGGGAAAAAACTTAGAAATGCCAGTTACCTCTGTCGCCGAGATGGAACTCATGATAAACAATACAAATTGCATATCACTCCGGATGAATTGGCATATTGGGGTTTGCAAGGAGGAAACGGGATCAACATCTTTGATACAGATGCAGGTAGAATCGGGATTTTGATCTGTTATGATGTCGAGTTTCCGGAATTGGGAAGAATCCTGGCAGAGCAGGGTATGGATATTTTATTTGTTCCATTCTGGACTGATACCAAGAATGCTTTCCTCCGGGTAAATCTCTGCGCGAGGGCACGCGCTATCGAGAACGAATGCTATGTAGCAATCACCGGTTCAGTGGGTAACCTCCCTAAAGTCGAGAATATGGATATCCAAAATTCTCAGGCAGCTATTTTCTCACCTTCGGATTTTTCATTTCCTCATGATGCCATCGTAGCCCAGGCTTCTGAAAATGAAGAAACCATCATCGTAGCCGATGTGGATCTGGACTTGCTAACCAAGTTGCGTAAAGCAGGAAGTGTCCGAAACCTGGAACAAAGAAGACTGGACCTCTATTCAATCCAATGGAAACAGAAAAAATAGTATCTGCTTATTTTTCCCACATTTCTGATGAGATCTGGGAGAAGGCTTCAAAAATCAAACTGCTCATCACCGATATTGATGGAGTGATGACTGATGGTGGGATCATCTATGACAACTCGGAAGAAGAGTATAAAAAGTTTGATGTCAAAGATGGATTAATCGTTCATCACCTTCGAAGAAATAAATTCATGGTAGGGGCGATTACAGGCCGTAATTCCCGTGTGGTTGAAAACCGCTGCGAAGAATTGAAATTCGACTTCCATTACCATGGGGTGAAAAATAAAAGGAAGAAATTTGAAGAAGTGCTCGAAACACTAGAGTTGGAGGCATCACAGGTGGTCTATATTGGAGATGACCTGATCGATGTTCCAGTTCTGAGTATGGTTGGCCTTTCAGTCTGTCCCAGCGATGCCTTGGAATACGTCAAGCCATTTGCTCACTATGTATCTCGATTTGCCGGAGGAAAAGGGGTATTTCGGGAGATAGGAGATTTGCTCTTGCACTCTCAGGGATTGTTACTACCTATAATCGAGAATTTAGCCTATAAAGAAGATGAAAAGAACTAATCAGATAATGAAAATCACAGATCAAGTGATCCTGGGAGCAGAAAAACCTGTTCTGTTTTCTGGTCCTTGTGCTGTCGAGAGTTTTGATATCTGTCTGGAGAT
>CAZFSC010000132.1:0-1859 GCA_964521585.1 uncultured Limnohabitans sp. | reverse complement strand
CCGGTGGTTTTTGATATCACACATTCGGTACAGCAACCGGGTGGACAGGGAGGAAGCAGTGGGGGACAACGGGAATTTGCCCCAATACTGGCAAGAGCTGCCTCAGCCACAGGAATTGATGGATTCTTTATCGAGACTCATCCCGAGCCTTCAAAAGCGCTCAGTGATGGTCCAAACCTGATACCGCTGCATAGAATGGGTGATTTTCTTGGGATGCTAAAAGAAGCATGGCTTTTGGGAAGAAAGTATCAAGACTTCCAGGTGGAGTGATACTTTCAATTTCAATATGAAAAAAAATATAGCCATTGGCTTAGGAGTGACTCGTCCTAAAAAAAGTTTACAGATTAATGTTTAAATACTGATATAGATTTACAGTTTCATTTAGTCCTGTAATGGGTTTACAAGAGTACGATTTTTAGTGTAATAGTTTTTCCATAACCTTTCTGTTTGTTGATCGGTTTGATGGATTTGTTCCGGATTGAAGTTACCTATGCTCAGGTGAGGTCTCTCCTTGTTATAAAGATCCACGACCTGGTCTAACAGTTGAGCAGCCTGTTTGGTAGTCTCCACCTGATAGCAGTCTAGGTATTCTTCTTTGATTATGCCGTTTACTCTTTCAGCCACCGCATTTTCCAAAGGATCTCCATTTTCTGTCATACTGATCTGGATTTCATTGTCCTGCAACAGCTTTACATAGGTGTGACTACAGTATTGGATACCTCTGTCAGAATGGTGGATTAAACCTTCCATTGAGCCTATGGCTTCATCAATTGCCATCTGGAGAGCACGTATGGTAGATGCTGCCTCTAAGGATTCATCTACTTGATAGCCAACTATTTTATGCGAATAGGCATCGGTAATAAAGCTGATATAAATGAATCTGTCTTTCAGTCTCCAATAGGTGATGTCACTGACCCATAATTGGTTAGATCTTGTCGGGATATAGTCCCGTATGAGGTTGGGATATTTCCTGAACCGATGAAACGAATGTGTCGTGTGAATCCGACGTTTTCTACGCTTGATCAATAGATGATGTGCGGCCAGTAGCTCGAATAAAGTATCCCTTCCCATTTTGATCTGATGCTCAAGTAGATATGGTTCCAATAAAGTCAACAGTTTACGGCCTCCAAGCCTTGGATGCCTTTTCCTAATCTCAAGAACCTGTTTGAGCACAAGTTCCTGTTCAAAACTTGTTTCTTCAGCCTGCCAGTAAAATTGATAATAGGCCTGTCTGGTAATACCAAATAACAGACACAAACGGCCCAGAGCGTGCCGTTGATGCCTTTCCTTTAAGGTGGTTATTACTTGGTGCCGGACTTTTTTCTGATGGGAATCTTCAGTTCCTTCTCTGCGATCTCTATCATCAACTCATAGCCCTCAGCTTTCAAACGGGCATTCTCAAGTTGATTTTCCAGCTCCTTGATCCGGCGCTGGAGTGCAATGGGATCATCTGTATTCTCTGAGTGGTTCAATGGTAATGAGAGTGGATAAAATGATTTAGCAGGCCGTGGGTTGCTGTTCCCGGAAATATAACCAAGAATTCTCATCCAGTCCAATAGTTGACCATGCTCATTGTCCTGTCCTGTATACTTTTTCCATAGCTCCACTTTAGTATACTTGCCAGTGAGATACTCCTTAATCATAGCTTCCCGTTCTTCCCAACTCAAAGAACCGCCCGTTCTAATTTTTTTACTATTCATAGTTTACGTTTTGTGTAAACCTATTCTAGGACAAGACATAATCCTTTGAAAATTAAGGCCCAAGGGGGAGTTGCATTGCTTTCCAAACTCTGTTTCTGTCTTCAAAGGTTAATTTCTTATTCAAACCCAAATCCAAGAGTCAATTGTTCTTTTGTCTTA
>CAZFSC010000131.1:0-9372 GCA_964521585.1 uncultured Limnohabitans sp. | reverse complement strand
AGGTATTCGCTCTCATTGATATGCGGAGCCTGAATATCAGCACCGTTCATCCGCAGCTCGTGGATGTAAAACTCGGTATGGTAAAAGCCTCCAAAATTATTCACCACGCCTACCATAAACTCCAGCGGGAAGTAGGCCTTGAGATACAGACTCTGATAGCTCTCCACGGCAAACGAAGCCGAGTGACCTTTGGCAAAGGAGTAGCCTGCAAAGCTCTCGATCTGATACCAGACTTCGGCTGCCAGCTTATCCGGATGTCCTTTCTCCCTGCAGTTGGCGAAGAATCGGTCTTTCACCCGTTCAAACTCATCTTTGGAGCGGGATTTTCCGCTCATGCCACGTCGCAGCACATCCGCTTCTCCCAGACTCAGTCCTGCAAAATAATGGGCCACTTTGATCACATCCTCCTGATAGACCATGATGCCGTAGGTTTCGGGCATGATATCTGCCATGACGGGATGGGCCATTTTGCGACGCTCGGGATCGATGTGACGGAGGATATATTCCCGCATCATCCCTGATCTTGCCACCCCCGGGCGGATGATCGAACTGGCGGCGACTAGCTCAAGGTATTCATCGGCTTTCAGCTTGGCCAGGAGCATGCGCATGGCGGGCGACTCCACATAGAATGCACCGATGGTATGACCATCCCGAAGGTGTGCTTTGATCTTTGGGTCTTTTTTGAACTGCTCTACCTGCCGGATATCGACTTTTACGCCTTGATTCTCATAGATGAGCTGAATGGCAGATTTGATATGTCCCAATCCGCGCTGGCTCAGAATATCAAACTTATGCAGTCCGATATCTTCGGCAATATGCATGTCGATGTGGGCGAGAGGAAAGCCCTTCGGAGGCATTTCGGTGGCAGTGTAATAATGGATTGGCTTATGCGAAATCAGAATTCCACAGGCATGGATGGTCAGATGTGAGGGCATGTCGTGGAGGACTTGGCTGTACTTGAGAATGAGTTTGCCATATTGGTCAGCTACATAGTCTGACTTGCCTGCATAGTGAATCAGTGACTCGATCTCACTTTTGGGTAGACCGAAAACCTTCCCGAGTTCACGGATCATGGAGTTTGCCTGGAAGGTACTGTAGGAGCCCAGCAGCGCAACATGCTCTTGATTGCCCTGATTGTATTTTTTGAAAATGTATTCGGTGACCAGATCCCGATCTGTCCAGCTGAAGTCAATGTCGAAGTCAGGTGGATTTTCCCGATAGAGATTGATGAAGCGCTCAAAATACAGATCCAGCTCAATCGGATCCACATCCGTAATCCCCAGACAATAAGCCACGATGCTATTGGCACCGGAGCCTCGGCCGACATGGTAGAAATTGCGCTCCTGCGCGAAAGTGACGATATCGTAATTGATCAGGAAATAGGAGGTAAAAGACTTCTGCTGGATGAGTTCGAGTTCTTTTTCGATTCGCTGGCTGATCTCTGCGGTCAAATCAGGGTAGCGGTTGACTGCACCCTTGAAGGTTTCCTGTCGGAGGTAGTCGAAGTCCTCCCAGTCCGAACCGAGGATGTCCCGGCGGTTTTTGACTGCCTGGAAATAGAAGGAGAACTGACAACGTTCGAGAATTTTTTGTGCGTTGGCAATGAGGTAACTGTGATTTTCGCATCGCGCCACCATATCGGCATAGCCGTAAAAGCGGTCTGAGGGGTCAGCCTGTTCTTCGATTGGAAGTTTACTCAGGAGCGTATTCAGATCGATGCTGCGCAAAAGCCGATGGGCATTGAACTCCAGCTTCGAACTAAAATTGACTGGCTGTAGCAGTACGAGTTTGTCTTTGAAGCGAAACCAGGGAGAGGAGATCAGCCGGTTGAGCTGATGGGGATGCACGCCGACGAATTCATTTTCCCGCAGGGCAAAATATTTATCCGGAAGCGGATAGATGATGAAGCTGTTTGAGAATGCCGGAGCTCGCTTCGCAAAAGGTTTCTTATGCACCAAGTGATCTGACAGGTGGGTATTAAGTTCGTAGAAGCCTTCCTGATTTTGGGCCAATCCGACATAGGATTGAGTACTGCCATTTCGAAAATCAATACCGATCACCGGATGAATCCCTGACTTTTGCGCAGCACGGATAAAAGGGAAAACTCCGGCGGTACAGTTGATGTCGGTCAGTGCAACTGCATCAATGCGCCTGGACTTGGCCTCTGCAATCAATGCCTCGATAGACATCGTGCCATATTTGAAACTGAAGTGGGAGTGGCAGTTGGTGAACATGGTTATTTCGAACGAAGTGAGAAATCTCCGTTGGTTTATTGTTTGTAAGAGATGTACTGAAATAGACTTTGTGAAATACCGCTTCGCTGAAATAAAACGAGAAATCAAGTATTTCACCGAGCAAAGCGAGGTGTATTTCTACGCTATTTCCATTATATCCCTTTCAGTTTGTTAATTAAATAAACATTTTATTGTTTATAATTTAGTCAAAAAAAGAGTCCAATTGCAAGGACCATGGAGGAAATTGTCAGATGATTTTGAGAAAGGAATTTTTAAAAAATATCGGATGTAAAACATCCATTTATGAATTGTACTTCCCGGATACGCCCTAAATCTTATATCTCAAATCTCATGTTCTAAAGCCTAACCCACTTTGATTCTGTATTTTCCCAGTAAGCCGGGAAGCCCATCCAGATCAAAATGAGCCCCTTTGATCCGGTTGATTTCAGGATCAATCTGAAAATTTTGAGCATTCCGGAAATCCACTTTTTCCAAGTTGGTCCGATCGAAAATCACTCCGCTCAAATCAGAATTACTGAAACTTCCGCCACTGACATCAGCTTGGGTAAAACTTGCTTCTCTCAATCGGCAGTTTTCAAACTTGGTTTTTTTGAGCGGGAGATTGAAGAAACTGCAGTAATCCAATTGACAACTTTCAAAGCTGAATTCCAATAGGAATGGATTACAGATGTGAAAATGAACACCCAGCATCTTACAATCTTTGAAAGTGACTTGTTGAAATCCGGATTTAAATACTTTCACATTGCTGAGATCACAGCTGACAAACGAGCAGTTTTCAAAGCTAAATCCACTTAAATCCACCCCCGAAAAATTGCATTGGATAAAATGACAAGACTCATATTCGCCCTTTTCAAAACGCTCCGCAGTAAAATCTGTATTTTGAAATTTTTGGTTGGAATGATAAGACATTACAGTAATAAGTTCTGGGGAAAATGATGGAAGTATTCAGCGTATCGTAAATGCGTAATCGTAAATCACAAAGTCTCAGAGCCCTGCAAGATCCCACTTTCGAATCGTTTCTTTGATCAAGCCGGATACTTTTGTATTCACTTTTTCAAAGTATTCCCGTGCTTGCTTCTCATCAAAGTTTGGATAACCTTGTCCTTCCTGATAAAGCCCGATGCTGGAGGGAAACGGAACAGCGGACCAGGCTCCAGTTTTCGGATAGGCAGTGGCCATATCTGCGGTGTACTTTTCTTTATGAACTAAGGTTGAGTCAATGGCCTGAATGTAGGCTGTCTCATTGAGCCCGGCATGACCGCCATCTTCTTTGAAGACTTCCAGTGTCACGTCCGAGGCAAATGACCACCAATTGATCACCAAGGTCCGGACACCAAGTTCGTTCGCCACCTCGCCGGCTATTTTTTGGAGCACGGCCGTCTGACCGCCTCCGTGTCCATTGAGGATGATAATGTTTTTGAAACCATTTTTTGCAAGTCCTTTTAAGATGTCTTTGACAAAAGGTGCATACGCTTCCTCGGTGATCTGAAAAGCACCGGGATATGCCGCCATCGAGCCTGTGATCCCATAATTTAGCGTAGGTGCAATCATGGCGTTTAGCTGGGAAGCGATCGCCCGGGCCATCGCAGTGGGAGCGGTATTGTCTGCCCCGTTATTCAAAACTCCGTGTGGCTCTAGAGTACCGGTGGGAAGTAGAACCGTATTGATTTGCTCCGGGACAAAATCAGCAAATTCCATCCAGTTGATCCGATCCATCTCGCGGGTGGAGATGGCTTCCTGTGCCATTGAAAAATAGGTTGAAAAGCCAAGGCAGATTGTAAAGAATAAAATTTTCATAGGAGAATACATTTTTAAAATTTTGAAAAAGGCAACGTGGAACGGCACATTTCGAATAATTCCGATTGTGTGATTACGCTTATTATACTCGATTTCGTGAGGTTTTCTTTTTGAAAAATACGGTTTTTCCGGAAACTAGTGCCCAAAAAAATGAATAGTTGACTAAATCTGGAATTGTAAAATCAAGTGTCTAGCCAATCCAATCCAGACTAATAAAAAAAAGGAGTGTGGATTTACAATCCCACTCCTTTTTTAGTCAGAAATCAAATGTTAATTGCATTCAACATTAGGGTTGAATTTTTCAAAAATACCGGATGGATTGTTTTTCCAGATCCAGACATGAAGCTGATAATTATCAAAAGGCAAGGGGATAGGTGCTAAAGCAACGTCAAATTCGCGAGATCCAAAATATGGCATCTCCGCATTTTCTGAATCCCATGGATCTTTCATAATTACAAACTCTACTGCAACTAATTTTAAATTTCCATCCTCATCTTCTTCATAGAGCAGTGCTTCAGGCGCTGTAGGATCATAGTTCTCGTCGACTAATCCAAAATTAACATAGTGATAGCCCATTCCTCCGGCCGGAGAGGCAACACATTCAGAACCTAAGGAATAACCAGCTTCCTCAGCAACCTCAAGTCTATGGTATTTTGCGGTCGCTGATCTTAGAGATGCCAACATCTTCAGAGTCGTTGGATCCATTCGGAGGTTTTCCAAAGGATAAGCAATAGGTGCGTCAGTTTTTATTTCCAGAGTTGCACCGGGATCTGGTAGTAGTACGGGGTCGCTGTCTTGTGGGACACAACTGGTGTGAGCTATGAATGCAGTCAAAATCAGCAAAAAGCTCCATTGGAGATTTGGAATAAGGTTTTTCATAATAAATGGGTTTTGTGTGAGAAAAATTTTAATAAAAATCAAAAAACCACGAGGGTACCATGTGCAAGAGACTCTCTTTTAGAGAGCATAAAATCAATTGGAAAGGAATTTACGAAAAAATGCTATACAGTAACCTCATTTTCAATTATTTAAATTTAATTTTTTGGAAAAGAAAATCTCAAATTTTAACATGTCATTATTTAATAGCCAAATAAGTTTCATTTTTACGAACTGACCATTCGCAAATAGGTCAGTTAGAATGATCTACTCACCTGTTTTCGATTGTTTGTTAGAGCAAAATTATCTCATCCTTTTCACTTGAAAAGGAATTTCGCTCCCCGATGTGGGCATTCCGAATAATCCCAATGGGTTAGCTGAAAATATTTTTTAAAAAATAAATAGTTCTGATTAGCTAATTGAGTCGATTCGCGTCAATGTAGCCTATCTGGGATCTGGCAGGGGATCAGGCGTAGTAATAAAATTTGACTTTTTACTCAATCCAACATCAACTTTTACCTCGTAAGTGTGTGTACAAAGCCACAAAATCATCTTCGGATAGGTCTTTGTGACCATGTAATCTTTAACCGATGTATTATTTAAAAACCAAAAAAATGGAAAGTAAACTAATTAAACCTACCGGGTTGGTGAAAAATTTCGACCGGAGGAAATTCCTCAAAAATGGAACGCTTTCAGTAGCAGCCGCAGGCTTATTATTGGTAGGCTGTAATGACGACCAGGACATGATGCCGGTGGACGACGGTGTGAATTTGGGCTCAGGCGATACCGGAATTTTGAATTATGCCTATGCACTCGAACAGTTGGAGGCAGCTTTTTATGCTACCGTATTGACAGGGGGCTATTTTGCCAATGCCAGCGCCGAGGAAAAAACCATCATGGGTGATCTCGAGAAGCACGAACGTGCCCACCGTGAGTTTTTTAAAGCAGCATTGGGAGACAATGCAATACCAGGTTTGGAAGTTGATTTTTCCAGTATTGATTTTAACAGTAGAACTTCGGTATTGGCAGCAGCCAAGACTTTTGAGGATTTAGGAGTAGCGGCTTACAATGGTGCGGGACAGTTTCTTGAGAGTTCGGATCTATTGTTGATCGCCGGTAAAATTGTATCGGTGGAGGCACGTCATGCGGCCGCAATAAGGGATTTGATCAATCCGGGTTCTGCAGATTTTGCAGGTGATGATTTGATTGATGCCAATGGTCTTGAGCGAACTTTGAATTTCTCTCAAGTACTTACTGCAGCAAGTACTTTCGTGAAGACTCCGATCGACTTTAGTCAATTACCATCATAATAACCATTAAATCCAAAAAGATATGAACTTATTGAAATTATTAGATACGATGTGCCCGGACACAAAAACTCCGGAAGAAAAAGATAGATTTTTTTCCAGAAGGGATGCTTTCCGTCAGTTTGGCGACCTAAGTAAAAAAATGGCCATGGCGGCTGTCCCATTGGGAGTTTTATCCGCTATACCACAGGTAGCCAAAGCGGATACTGCAAGTTTGATTAGAGTATTGAACTTTGCCTTGACCCTAGAGCATCTGGAGTACAGATACTATCAAAATGCACTGGATGCAAATGTGATTGCATCAGCTGATCGTGTGATTTTCACAAAAATCCGGGACCATGAATTGGCTCATGTGAGGTTTTTACAGGAAGTGATCAGCAATGTACTCGGCGGTACGCCAGTAGCAGAGCCCGGGTTTGATTTTACGGCGGGTGGTAATTTCTCTCCATTTACTGATTACCCTACGTTCCTTGCTCTTTCTCAGGCATTTGAGGATACTGGAGTCCGAGCGTACAAAGGTCAGGCGGCCAATGTAAAAGAGAGTGATGTGGTGCTGACTGCAGCACTGTCGATACACTCCGTAGAGGCAAGACATGCTTCGATGGTTAGGAGACTTCGGACCAAAAAGGGTCAGGATTCAGTCAAAGGATGGATCACAAACGCATCTATTGGTACGCTGCCTGCGGCTACTCAGGCCATTTATGCCGGAGAAGATAATGTTACCCAAGCAGGAGTAAACGTAGTAAACTTGACCGGAATAGACGCTGGAGCAGTTTCTGAAGCATGGGATGAGCCGTTGACTGATCAGCAGGTACTCGGAATTGCATCGCTATTCTTAGCGTAAAAGATTATAGTTGGGTTGGGTGGTTAGATGTCGCTTCTTGTAGGAGCGGCATCTTTTTTTTTAATATGAAATAGACTTTGTGAAATACAGCTTCGCTGAAATACGTCTACGGCGAAATATGCTTCGCGAAATAGAACCCGAATCCAGTATTTCACCGAACGTAGAGAGGTGTATTTCTACGGTATATCCATTGTATTTCAATCGTATTTCAAAAAGTAATCTTATACAAACTGCATGGATTCAGTCTTGGTGTGTTTTTCAAATCAGCGTGTTCAAAATCTTTCAAATAAGCCAGTCCAGCATTTTTCATGACCTTAATGGAAGCTTGGTTTGAGCTGGAAGCATACGAATATACTTCCGGTATTCCTTTTTCTCTGGCATAGTCCAAAACCCGGCGAGCTCCTTCAGTGGCAAATCCTTGATTCCAAAATCGTTTATCCAATCGCCAACCCACATCCACACAAGGTGTAAAATCGGATTCAAAAGTCTTCCAGCCTAAACCTAACATTCCTATCCATTCCTGGCTGTCAATCTTATCCACTGCGAAATAGCAATAGCCTCTTTCTGAATAAGTGTTATTCATTCGCTCCATCATAGCTTTGGACTCTTCTTCAGAAAGTGGTTTCTCGAAATAGTACATCGTTTCCCCATCTGCATTCATGGCTGAAAAATCAGGCAGATCCGTATCCCGCCAAAGCCGGAAACCAAGTCGGGAAGAAGTAAAGAGGTAGGAGGGATCCACTGGCTTTGATTTTTAGTAATTTTTTGCTAAACCAGGATCAAAGTAATTGAATGCAAGAGTCTAAATCAAGCATGTCCTTAAAAAAACCGCTGATGAAGTCAGCTGGGTCAACGTTTTAATTTATTTGGGCTATTCGATCTATTGGGGATGGTTTGGAGAATCAGTGATTTACCAATTGATCCTGACGCTGTTGATTCTGGGAAATCTGAGCTTCCTTACCTGGAAAGTATATCAGTCCGTTTCATTTGGAGAAAACCTTCGTCCTTTTCGATTCCGGATTCTTTTCCATTATCTAATCAATGTGGGATTGCTTTTGATGATGTGGTATTTTTTGAATGTTTTTTCCAACTCTTAATTTTAAACTCCTTCATTTTAAATTCTTTACACCGCCATCCCATTAAAGGGATTGAATCGCCGCCTTCCCACGCTCATGCCCACGGCCCGGCAGACGGTTTTTTCACCGAATTTCCCATTGATTTTGTCCAGCGCCTGGTAGAGATTGATCTGCTCCTGCGTGTCTTCGAATAGGCTGATCTGATAGTTGCCATAGACCAGCGAACTGAAGCGTACGCCGATGAGCCGAATCAGCATGCGGCGGTTGTAGAGCTTGCGAAAGAGCTCCTTGACCAGCGGAATCAGCGTATGATCAGCCGAGGAGTAGGGGATGCGCTGCTGTGTCGTATGCGTATCAAAGTCGGAATAGCGGATCTTCACACTCACACAGGCAGTGAGTTGGCCATTTAGACGCAGTTTACCCGTGAGTTGCTCACACATCGCCACGAGTGTTGCCTCCAGCATGCGTACGTCGATGGTGTCCTGTTCGAAGGTGTTTTCCGTAGAGATGGACTTTGCCTCGGAGTAGGGTGTGACGGGAGAAGTGTCGATTCCGTTTGCTTTTTCCCAGATCATGTTGCCATTTTTCCCGAAGGTTGCTTGTAGGAGTTCGGCGGGCATCTGCTGTAGCGTCAGCACTTTTTTCACCCCCATATTATAAAGTGTCTGGGAAGTCTTTTCACCGATCATGGGGATTTTGCGCACCGAGAGTGGGGCAAGGAAGGGTTTCTCTTCGCCCAGAAGAATCTGCTTGGCATTGTTGGGTTTTGCCTCGCCGGTGGCGACTTTAGAAACGGTTTTATTGGCAGAGAGTCCCAGGGAAATTGGGAGTCCGGTTTCCTTGATGATGCGTTCTCGGATCTGCTGGGAAAGCTTGAAGCAACCAAAAAACCGATCCATTCCGGTCATATCGATGTAGAATTCATCAATGGAAGACTTCTCGAACAGCGGGACTTCCTCGCGGATGATCTCAGTGACTTCGTGGGATTTTTGGCTGTACTTCTCGAAGTCGCCCCGGATGATCAGCGCCTCGGGGCAAAGTTGCCGTGCCGTCCGCATAGGCATGGCTGAATGCACACCGAATTTCCGCGCTTCGTAGCTGCAGGAAGCCACCACGCCCCGATCTCCCGAACCCCCAATCAGGATGGGTTTGCCATTCAACCGGCTATCAAATAACCGCTCCACCGACACGAAATAGGAATCCAAATCCATGTGCAC
>CAZFSC010000130.1:0-9484 GCA_964521585.1 uncultured Limnohabitans sp. | reverse complement strand
TGGAATGATTCATTAATCATTCCCAACAAAATTGGCCCTTCCAAAAAATCTTCGATTCACGAAGTTATTTAGATTAGAACCAAACCGGTAATTAAACCCAAATCTGGTGTCGAGGGTATATGCAGAAGGTAGGGTTACCCTCCCGCTCAAAATATCCTGTTCGGAGAAATCTCCAGCTGCCAGGTAAATCTGGTCTTTGACGTAGTTACCTTCTGCCCTCACAAAGAAAGAAAAATTCCCGGTGACACGGACTTCTGCACTAATATTCAAACCTGTGGACCAAGAGCTAAAATCATCTAGATAATTTCTCAGACGATATCCCACTTCCAGATTACCCCAAACTTGATTTAGTCCCAGACTGACTCTCAAACTTTGGAGGACCCTGGTTTCTTTAAGAACACCGTTAATCGTTTCTTCGACATAGCTATTATTTCTGACTTCAATCCCATAGTTCGCTCTTAGAAATCTGGAATTCTGCACTGATTCCGGAAAAAAATTATACTCTACAGCTGGTCTAATGCTGGTCTGAAATTGATAATTTAAGCGGGTGTTCTGACGACCTGCCATATCATATCCATAAGACCATTGGGGTGAAATAGACTTCACCAGCTGGTGACTAAACCCAAACTCTGATACATCAAAACTATTCTCAACTTCATCGATGATTTGGTTACCGTCTTCACCAAGAACCGGATTGCCATTGTTATCCACTCTTGGTACTTTTTGAATCGTCCTTCGCAACCTTTCATCTATTCTCCCGGATAGGGATATTTTCCATACATCCGTGATACGGTTAATATTGAAGTCTCCACCTACATTGATGTCCCTGCTCAATTCCTCTATTTCAATGTTCGCATTACTACCCAAATTAAAAACCCAATAATTCCAGGGATCAACGTTGTCCTGCACTGTATTTACCGAATTGGGAGAGTCAGTCTTCATATTGATTTCGATCTCCTCTCCGGCTTTGGTTTTCGCAACATACGGGGCTAAACCTAATTTGATAAACCGGGTAAGTCTTTCCCGCACTTCAAAATCAGTATCCGTCTGCTTGGTATTTACATAAAGTGTGTCCCTTCTTCCCGCATGGATGTTTTGTTGACCAATAAACAGAAGTTGATATTGTCTTCCACCGCCCCCAGATTCGTTATTGTTAATGAGCAGAAAGACATCAGCTATTTGATTATCCCTGTAGAAATCCACCACTGTAATTTCCGTTCTGATAAAATCCATATCGCAGCCTCCATCTCTCCGATCACAACCATCGACAAATACTCTGAGTTTATTAGGAGGGCTGGAATTATCAAGTAGTGTTTGACTGAATGAAGGCGTAGTCAGGGAAAAGAAAGCCAGAATCAATAACAGTAGTATTCTATTCATTTAATTAGGTTTAATTCATGTTGATCTTTTCATTTCGATCGAAATTGAATTCCAGTTATCACCCTTAACACTATTTTCTCCTCATTAATATTTGAAAATGAGTAATCATTTACACGAAAGAATTAAGGAAAAGAAAGTTATATCTTTTGCTTCCCACTTTTTTGAATCGGGCATTTAGTCTCACTTTTATGAAACCAAATCAATAAAATGATTTGAAGCATATACAAACTTTGGGCTCGAGTAGGTATTTGGAATTATACGAATGTATAACCAAGCTACGCTGCTACCAATGAATTTAAGCATCAGCGGTTTCTTTGGGTATTCAAGCGGTAATGTCTCTAATTAACCCCGTCAAAAATGTCGACTCAACTAAAAAATAAATAATTCAAAATTCTTTCCAGAGGCAGATTTTATAAAACCTGAGGTATTCCATTTTTCCTAGGGTTAAACCTCATATCAACTCTAAAGGTGATAGGCGCTATTTTGCAAGTACAAGACCTCTTACCGCTGAAATTCAAATCTCAGTTCTACAAAAATGGGGTAGCGAAAAAAAATGGCTGGGGTTTTCCCAGCCATTTTTTATATAATTCTTTATGTATATCCACTTTTCTGTCAGTAAGAAATAAGTTCGGCCTAGAATCAGCCTGAAGGATTCGCTTAAGGAAGCTTCGTTCTTCGAGCTTCCAACTTCCGGCCAGACAAGCAAAGAAAACTTGGCAACTGGCATCATTGCGGATAATCATATAATTCTTTGTTTAAGTTCCTTCAAACAATCCCCCCAAACCTAAATTTGGTTTGATTTTCAAATGCTTATAGGCCTGTTCGGTAGCCATTCTTCCTCTGGCCGTCCGCTTGAGATAGCCTTCTTGGATCAAAAAGGGCTCATAAACTTCTTCAATCGTTTCGGCTTCTTCCCCACAAGCAGTGGCGATGGTACTCAAGCCAACTGGTCCACCTTTGAATTTTTCGATGATGGTCATCAGGATCCGGTTGTCCATTTCATCCAAGCCATTGACATCAACGTCCAGCGCGTTCAGGGCAAACTGCGCAATAGCTAAAGTGATTGTTCCATTCCCTTTCACCTCTGCAAAGTCACGGGTCCTACGAAGCAACATATTGGCGATTCTGGGAGTCCCACGACTTCGTCGGGCAATCTCATAAGCAGCCACCTCGTCAATAGGTGTTTTTAGGATTCCAGCTGAGCGCTGGACGATATCAGTCAGCAATTTGGCATCGTAATATTCCAGCCGGGAATTGATCCCAAATCTTGCGCGGAGTGGGGAAGTCAACAAACCGGACCTGGTCGTCGCTCCGATCAGGGTAAAAGGACTGAGGGAAATCTGTACTGATCGGGCATTGGGTCCGGAGTCCAGCATGATATCAATCCGGAAATCCTCCATCGCTGAATACAGGTACTCCTCCACAATCGGGTTGAGACGATGGATCTCATCGATGAAGAGCACATCCCCTTCTTCCAGATTCGTGAGCAAGCCTGCCAAGTCCGAAGGCTTATCCAATACCGGACCGGAGGTGATCTTCAATCCGGATCCCAGTTCATTGGCGATAATATGACTCAAAGTGGTTTTTCCCAGTCCCGGAGGCCCATGCAAAAGCACATGATCCAAAGGCTCATTCCGGTTTTTGGCCGCAAGGACAAACACCCTTAAGTTCTCTACGATCTTAAACTGTCCCGTAAAATCTTCAAAACTGAGCGGCCGGAGTGCTTTTTCAAAATCCCGATCCTTGGGACTGAGGCTTTCCTCTTCACCGCTTAAATAATCTTCTCTCATGAAGAACAAATATAGAAATTTAGGGATGGGAACTGAATGGAATTTCAATTGGAAGCTTTCTTCCAAAGCCAAAAATTAGCTTTAAATTCGCCCCCAAATCCTTTGAATCATGCGTTCCAATACGATTAAAAACTCGATCTATTCCTTAATTCTGCTCATTTTGGTCATGAGCGTATATTTTTGGAGGAATCGCGATACTGCGCCCGACGCCGAAAAGGATGAAAATAGTGTTCCCGGAAAAATCACCATTTCCGGTAAAACCATGGGAACCACCTATAATCTCACCTACTTAGACGAAGAGGGTAGAAATCTGCAGCCTGCTGTAGATTCCCTGCTGGTAGTTTTCAACAACAGCTTGTCCACTTACATCCCGGACTCTGAAATCAGTCAATTTAACCGACAGGACAGCCTTGAATTCAAGCTCCCCTATCTTCCGGTGGTACTGAGAGCCTCTAAAGCTATCTATGAAAAAACCGGTGGGGCATTTGATCCCACTGTCGGTCCTTTGGTCAATGTCTGGGGATTCGGACCTGGTGGACCCCAGCTGAAAGACAGTACTGACATTTCCCAACTCCTCCGGTTGGTCGGTTTTGAAAAGGTTATTTTTGATCAGACAGGAGTCCGAAAGACTGTTCCAGGCCTATACCTTGATTTTTCCGCTATTGCCAAAGGCCAGGGTGTTGATATGGTCGCAGCCTTATTGGAAGCAAAAGGAATTTCGGATTATTTGGTCGAAATCGGCGGAGAGGTTGTAGCCAAAGGGGTCAATGAGAAAGGAGAACTCTGGAAAGTGGGAATCAATCGTCCCGAGGAATCTGCCAGTGCTTCGGACCTCCACAGCATCATCGCCTTACAGAACAGAGCGATGGCTACCTCAGGAAACTATCGGAATTACTATGTGAAAGACTCTGTCAAAATCTCTCATACCATCAATCCTGCAACAGGCTATCCGGTAAACCACAATCTTCTAAGCGCCACTGTATTAGCAGATAATTGCATGACTGCAGATGCCTACGCCACTGCAATTATGGTAATGGGGGTGGACAGGGCAATCGCCTTGGATTCCTCGATTGAAGAGATCGAAATATTTCTGATTTATGACAATGGGAAGGGAGGATTCGGAACTTTCGCCAGTGAATCCCTCAAGCCTTATTTATCATTCGTACAGGATTAAGAATATAAATGCAACATTATTGAATTTTCTTACCTTTGTCGAAGTTACGCTTCCAGCTTCTCAGATCGGAAGCTGAGCACCTTCGTAAGACATGGGATTAAATTTTCTACTTCTTTTCATCACCGCTATGGGAGCGGGTTCTTTGGTTTTTTTCGCTCCAAAATTTCGGGAAAAATACTTCAAACTGGTTTTGGTCTTTGCGGGATCCTACCTTTTTGCCATAACAGTACTGCACCTTCTTCCTGAGCTCTTCAACAGTGGATTTGATGGAGGCAAAATGGGTCTTTTCATTTTGATCGGATTTTTGCTTCAGCAGATTTTAGAGTTTCTGTCCAGTGGGATTGAGCACGGGCACATTCATCATCATCACGGCAATGCCAAAAGCGGCGTTTTTACGGTCATGATTGGCCTGTTTATCCACGCATTTCTGGAGGGCACGCTGCTTTCGCATGGCAATCTGATCGGTGAAGAAACTGTTTCTCATGTCCATAATAGCAACTCTGTTCTGATTGGGATCATCATGCACAAGGGACCGGCAGCCTTTGCTTTGGCGGCGGTACTCAGTTCCTCCCTGAATAAAAAATGGACCCTGCTTCTATTGACCCTTTTTGCTTTGGCTTCTCCGATGGGGATGTTTTCCAGCGCCTTTTTATTTGAAAACAACATCCTTCAAAAAGAAGGAATCGGGATGCTTTACGGATTGGTAGTAGGAGGATTTTTGCATATATCTACCACCATCTTTTTCGAAAGCAGTCCGCATCATACCTTTCATTGGAACAAATTATTGGTCAGTTTTCTGGCTGCAGGACTGGCAATTGCCTCCGAATATTTTATTTGAGACAGCTCCAGATTATTTTGAGAAAAAATTGTTTTTCAAAATTTTTCTGAATCCCAGCGCACTATCAACCATTTTTTTTTGGAATTTATCCTGACTTCTTTTCATTTTCATGGTTTCAAGGGGTAAGTTTACTTACTTGTCTATCTCAATAAACCCTATTTCTATGTTGACGAATAAAGCCGGCTACAAAGCTTATTGGAAAAAAAACCTCCGCACCTTATTTTACCTGTTGGTCATCTGGTTTGTAGTTTCATTTGGATTTGGGATTTTTTTAGTGGACGAACTCAATCAAATACGCCTGGGTGGTTTCAAATTAGGATTTTGGTTTGCCCAGCAGGGATCTATTTTTTCCTTCGTGATCCTGATTTTCATCTATGTGTTCCGGATGAATAAATTGGATAAGGAATTTGATGTCAACGAGGATTAACGTAAAAACTTTATCTATTCAATGGATATTTTAACCTGGACTTACATTCTTGTAGGATTTACATTTGCGTTGTACATCGGAATAGCGATCTATACCCGCGCGGGCTCCACCAATGAATTTTATGTTGCCTCAGGGGGTGTCTCCCCCCTTGCCAATGGAATGGCTACCGCAGCCGATTGGATGTCAGCAGCTTCTTTCATTTCCATGGCGGGAATCATTGCCTTTTCGGGCTATGATGGATCGGTTTACCTGATGGGCTGGACTGGGGGTTACGTACTCTTGGCCTTGTTACTCGCACCCTATCTGAGGAAATTCGGGAAATTCACAGTTCCTGATTTCGTTGGCGACCGCTATTATTCCAATACCGCAAGAGTAGTAGCCGTCATCTGCGCATTATTTATCTCTTTCACTTACGTGGCCGGCCAAATGCGCGGGGTGGGAATCGTATTCTCCCGCTACCTGGAAGTACCAATCGAATGGGGCGTAGTCATAGGCATGTGTATCGTTTTCTTTTATGCTGTTCTGGGAGGAATGAAAGGCATCACCTACACGCAGGTTGCCCAATATTGCGTCCTGATTTTTGCATTTATGGTACCCGCGATCTTCGTTTCGATGCAGCTTACCGGCAATCCTGTCCCACAGTTAGGGCTAGGCAGTACGGTCTCGGAAGGTACCTATCTGCTGGATAAGCTGGATGGAGTCTTAACTGAGCTGGGTTTCGCTGCCTATACCGAAGGGCGGAAAGAGACCCTGGATATTTTCATGATCACCTTGGCCTTGATGGTGGGTACAGCGGGCTTACCGCATGTGATCGTGCGGTTTTTTACAGTTCCCCGTGTCAAAGATGCAAGACTCTCTGCAGGCTATGCCCTGGTATTTATTTCGATTCTTTACACCACGGCACCGGCAGTGGCGGCGTTTGGGATGTACAATACGATCAAATCCGTCAATGAAGTCCCAATTGACCAGCTTCCTTCCTGGGTGCAAACCTGGCAAAAAACCAATCTGATCAGCATTTCGGATAAAAACATGGATGGCAAAGTCCAGTATCGTGCAGATCAAGCCAAAAATGAACTGACCATCGACAAAGACATCATGGTGCTGGCTTCTCCCGAAATTGCCAATCTGCCCAACTGGGTAGTTGGCCTGATCGCCGCGGGAGCGATGGCTGCAGCATTGTCCACCGCTGCAGGATTGCTGCTGGTGATCTCTACGGCAGTTTCCAGAGATCTTTTCAGAACCTTCAAGCCTGAGATGTCAGAAAAGAAAGAACTTCGGATTGCGCGGATTGCCGCAGCCGGAGCAGTGCTGGTAGCAGGATACTTCGGAATCAATCCACCGGGATTTGTGGCTGAGGTAGTGGCATTTGCATTCGGATTGGCAGCCGCATCCTTTTTTCCGGTCATCATCATGGGAATATTCTCCACCCGAGTCAATAAGGAAGGAGCGATAGCCGGGATGATTTCAGGATTATTATTTACCTCGGCTTACATCATTTTCTTTAAATTTATTAGTCCGGAGCTCAGCAATCGTGAATATTGGTGGCTGGGGATTTCGCCCGAAGGCATCGGGTCACTGGGAATGTTTCTGAATTTCGGGGTATGCATGCTGGTTTCCAAATTTACTCCGGCCCCGCCGCAACAGGTCCAGGATCTGGTCGAGGAAATCCGGATTCCACGGGGAGCAGGAAGTGCCCAAGTCCATTAAACTGATCTAATTACCATCTTTTAAACTAGTAAAACCATGAGTGATCGAATCCATACCCTGAGCGGATACCTTTATGAATATCAAAAAAGTGTCACCCAGCCTGAAGAATTTTGGGCCAGAATAGCGGACTCTTTTCACTGGAGAAAGCGCTGGAAAAACGTACTCAAATGGAATTTTAAAGATCCCGATGTCAAGTGGTTTGTCGGAGGTAAGTTAAATATTACGGAGAATATTTTTGAAAGGCATCTCTACACCATAGGCGACCGGCCTGCCATCATCTGGGAACCCAATGATCCCGAAGAGGAAGGGAGAACACTCACTTACAGGCAGCTTTTCCATGAAGTAAACCGATTTGCCAATGCACTGAAAGCCAAAGGAATCGGAAAAGGTGATAAGGTCATCATCTACATGCCCATGGTACCAGAGGCTGCGATTGCCATGCTGGCCTGCGCCAGGATAGGAGCCGTTCACTCTGTGGTTTTTGCAGGATTCTCCAGCAATGCGCTGGCAGATCGGATTGAAGACTGCGGTGCCAAAGCGGTCCTGACCTCGGATGGTAATTTCAGGGGAAACAAGAAAATTGAAGTTAAAGCTGTTGTGGATGAAGCCTTGGAAAAAGGAGACGTCGAAACCGTCATCGTCTATCAGCGCACCCAGCAGGATGTAAATATGAAATCAGGTCGTGACCACTGGTGGCATGATGTAATTACCGAAGAGTCCGATGAAAACGTGGCGGAGGAAATGGATAGTGAAGACCTGCTTTTCATCCTTTACACCTCAGGATCCACCGGCAAACCAAAAGGCGTCGTCCATACCACCGGAGGCTACATGGTCTATACCAAATATTCCTTCGAGAATGTCTTCCAATATTCTGCCGGAGATGTCTATTGGTGTACAGCGGACGTGGGCTGGATCACGGGGCATTCGTACATCGTCTATGGGCCTTTGTTGGCTGGAGCTACCACTTTGATGTTTGAGGGAGTACCTACTTTCCCGGATGCCGGGAGATTTTGGGCAGTCTGCGAAAAACACAAAGTCAATGTATTCTATACTGCACCGACAGCCATCCGGGCTTTGCAGGCTTATGGCACCGAGCCAATAGCAGGATATGATCTAAGTTCGCTGAAAGTGCTGGGCTCAGTGGGAGAGCCGATCAATGAAGAGGCCTGGCATTGGTACCATACCCATATCGGCAAATCTAAATGCCCCATCGTCGATACCTGGTGGCAAACTGAAACCGGGGGAATTTTAATCTCTCCCATCGCCGGAATCACCCCGACCAAACCTGCATTTGCTACCCTTCCCCTGCCGGGCATACAGCTTTGCATCGTCGATCCGGAAGGGAATGAATTGTCGGGAAATTCGGTAGAGGGAAATCTATGTATCAAATTCCCATGGCCATCCATGATCCGAACCACTTACGGGGATCATGAGCGCTGCAAGCAAACCTATTTTTCCACTTATCCCGGGATGTACTTCACGGGAGACGGAGTGAAAAGAGACCACGACGGCTACTACCGAATCCTCGGAAGAGTGGATGATGTGATCAATGTCTCTGGACACCGCATGGGAACAGCCGAAGTGGAAAATGCCATCAACGAGCATCCGCTGGTCATCGAATCTGCCGTGGTAGGCTATCCGCATGAAGTCAAAGGGCAGGGAATCTATGCCTACGTAATTTGTGACATGAGCCATCGGACCGAAGAAAATCTGATCAACGAGATCAAAACTACCGTTTCCAAAATCATCGGACCGATCGCTAAACCAGACAAAATCCAGATTGTATCCGGGCTTCCAAAAACCCGATCCGGAAAAATCATGCGCAGAATCCTGCGAAAAGTAGCCGAAAACAATCTGGACAACATGGGTGATACTTCTACCCTATTGGATCCTGAGGTGGTCAAAGAGATTATTGCAGGAAGAAAGTAAAATCAGAAAGCAAAAGTGGGAAGTCTGAAACTTCCCTGCTGACCATTCATTTTTTTGGGGAAGAGTTTTTTCAACTCTAGGTTACGGCCAAAGCCTTACCCAGGGAGATGAATAATTGAACTCCTTCGGAGTCGGCCTTGAATCAGGCACGGGGTCAATTTTTAGATGCCTGTTTCATAAGTACGGCGCGTGGGATGGCACGGCAGCGGGCCGGCGGTGGCCTTGCGGGAAGAAGCATT
>CAZFSC010000129.1:0-9777 GCA_964521585.1 uncultured Limnohabitans sp. | reverse complement strand
TTTTAAAAAAAATATTTTCTTAACACGGAGGCACAGAGAGCACGGAGGTTTCACAGAGATTTTCTATAAGTATTAGTTCTCCTCTGTGGTATTCTCTGCGTCCTCCGGGTCTCTGTGGTGAAAGAATTTAAAGCCTGATTTGGTTTTGATTTTGATGTGAGTGAGACATTCACAGCGGTGGAGTATGATTGGCAGAAAAACGGATATACAGAATGAAAAAAGCCAACCCCGAGAGGTTGGCAGTTTCTGTTTTAGGAATGACCAGTTTATTTGAAACCGATCTTTTCCAGATTATTATGACTGATTTTAATTGCTTCCATCGGGTCTTGACCAAAAGTCTGATCCTGTTCCACAAAATAAACTTCCATTCCAGACTTGGCTTTCTCAGCCAGGATTCGCTGAAAATCAATCGTTCCCACGCCCACCGGTGCAAAATTACCATCTGTGTTCATGTCCTTCACGTGCCAGGCTTTGAACCTTCCCGGATATTTTTCAAAGTAAGCCAGTGGATCTGCACCTGCTTTGGTCACCCAAAATAAATCCATCTGAAAATTCACATGAGCAGGATCTGTGTTTTCCAAAATGTAATCCGTAAGGATCGTGCCGTCTGCCATCGGCTTGAATTCGAAGTCATGATTGTGATACAATAGCTTCAAGCCTGCATTACTGCACTTTTCACCTATCGTTTTCAGGGCTGATAGCAATTCCTCCTTGGTGCCTTTCATGCCCATTCCATCCGGGCCAAAAGTAAACATCCCCATAGGAGGCACAGGAATTACGAAATATTCAAAACCTGCCGCTTTAGTATCGGCGATTTGTTGGTCTGCATTTTCAAGTGTGACTCCACCCATGTGGGTACTTTTTGGGGTCAAACCGAGTGAATCCAAATAGGCCTTGAATGCCGCAGGTTCCATTCCGTAGAATTTACCCTCTCCATAGCCAGCCGCCTCAATATAGGCATAGCCAATATCAGCCACAGACTTAAGGGTGCCCTTTGGATCTGCTGCCATAGAATCACGGAGGGTATAGAGGGCCAGGCCACCAAAATTGTCCGATGTGACTACAGTAGTTTCCTCTGTCTCAGAGGTAGACTTCGGACTGCATGCTACAAAAGCAAGCACTGCAAAAAGAAGTAAGAATAAATTAGCTTTAAATTGTTTCTTCATGAGTTAGGTTAAGTTGTTTGATAGGTGAAGATAATCAAATCAATCTAGTTTTCCTGATTGATCATCCACAAGTAAATCACAGAAGTCATTTAAGTCAGGAAAACGGAGCAGTTTTAGTGAAATAAACTGGAAGAAAATTGAGAAACCCCATGTTTAAATCACTGAAATCCAAAGATCACCGGGAAGAGAAACACGACCAGTGCAGCCCAGATCAGATAAATAGGGATGTAACGGGCTATCACTTTTCCAACTGAACCCAGCTCACTACTTTCAAATGCAGTTTTATATAACTTTTGTGCTACCAAAACCAAATGAACGAGCATCAATACATTGCTTCCCAAGACCGCCAATCTATTTGGAGTAATTCCCCATTCAGAAATCCTGAAAATAATAGCCGAAAGCGCTATCGCATTGACCAGAATGGTGATAGAAGCCAGTAAAAACAGGATCCAGCGATTTGATTTGGTTGGTTTTTGCTGAAAATGCTCCGCAACCGAAAAGAAAATCAACGCCATTACTCCAATAAGTAACAGGTTAAAAATCAAAAGAAATTCCCTGTCGTTGTAAGGGTCTTTTCCGGTAAGAAGAATAGCACCGAGGTAAATAAACAAAAGGGTTAAAACCAAAGGACTGAAGATTTTGGCGATCAATGGAGCAACTTTTCCAACTAAGCTGGGATTGGTGTGGGTTAGATAGCTACCCAAAATCGGAATGGCAGGGAGGCCGAAGGCGATCACATATTTGGTATAGAAATCTTGGATTTTGATACCGATTAGCTCGAAGAGCCCGAAAGTGATTCCTGTCAATAACATTCCCCCGATGCCAAGCAATACCGACATGATTGCAGCTTCTCCATTAAACCTTAAAAAGCTTAATCGCCGCTCCGGGTTCAGGTAATCAGGTCCTGAGTAGGTGGCTCCCAAAATTCCCCAGAGTATGATCGGAAGGTGGATGCAGACCAAAATCAAGGTATCGTTCTCTGTTCCTGGGAGGAGATTGACATAGATCAGAAGAACTATGGTAAGGAACCCAAGGATAATTTTGATTTTGGAACTGAGTTGATTCTTCCAGGCAAAATAGGCTGAAATTAAAGGGAGCACTATGAAGCTGATGTTTCGTGGATAGAAAAAATCCTCATCGATCCCGAAAATGGCCGGGATTTTAACAAATATCCCGGCGAGAAGAATACTTAGAATAATCCAAAGAAATTCTTTTTGAGAACCCCAGGAAATAGCGTCTGAACCATAATTGAGACGCACCTGCCAGAAGCTTGCGATTTCTTTTTCTTTAATCTCAGGATAGAGGGAGAGGAAAGCCTGTTTGAATTCAGACTTATCACTCCGGTAGAGTTTTTCGAGCTCGTCCGGGTGATCGAGTTGGGAGAGGATTTGATTTTTCATAAAATTTCCATTTTGAGAAATATGAATGTTGATAGTGGTTTGTGATTATTTATGAGCTGTTTTTAAATTACTTATTTCAATATCATATTGATCCAGACAGGAATCTAAGGGATTTCCCAAGGTATGCACACACTCACAAAAGCTAAAGCCTGCTGCTTCTTTTTCGGTGTTTTCAAATTGGCTCTTGCAAAGAGCAAGTGAGTTTCTGGGTTTGACATCGTAGCCAAATTGGAATACAATTATGGGGATTAGGCATAAGATGAAAGCTGATCCAAAAAATGCAAAAGGAAATTTCCAATTTGTGTTTTTTGAGGCTTCCAAATTATTCCTTAGCGCAGGTGGGTCTTTTTTGAAAATGAACTTTAGCCTGTCATAATTGTAGCAGAGAATATAAAGATTGGCAAATACCATCCAGGTAGAGGAAACAAAAGATCCATCAAATCTTACCGCCAATGACAAAATCCAGATATTGAGGATGATGGGGAAATAGACAATCGCTCCCAGCAAGGCGGTTCGCTTGAAAAGAAGTAACAGAGCGGCGACCACTTGTGCTATTCCGATGAATGTGTAGTAATACCCAGTATGGTGTAAAGCCTCCAGATAAGTGCCCATAGGATGTATAACTGACAATCCGCTGGCAAATCTTTCATCCTGGATTTTGACTATACCGGCAGCTACAAATCCTATTGCCAGGGAAATCCTGCAGAATATATAGAAGTACCGATGCCATCTATTTGTCTTGATAGCGTGGTATACCTGATCCAATTTAATTTCAGAAATCATGTTATTGGATGTTGAATGATTTTATCCTTCGTTATGAAAATGAGTATAAAAGGATCAATCCCAATCTCCTGTGATTGCGAAGGCCATCACAGCGCTAATCCAAAGCGCCACGAAATAGAAGATTATGCTGAAAATGATGGCAATCAACTTTTTATTTCCTTTGGGAAACCATCGGAATCCCATCAGATAAAAGAATATGCCGCCTACGGCTCCTCCCAACGGAATAATGATAAGAGGAGATAGCATCCAGGATTCGAAAACATCCTCCTTAATCAGGATGACGAAAAGAATCCAGGCCAAGGGAAGACTTGCGCCTAATGTGGCAGGAAGAAATAGTTCTTTGGAAGCAAGTGAATCGGAATTAGAGGAATTTTTCATGTGTTTGTTGTTTAGATGGATTTGTTGAAAGTACTTTGTTTTTCAAAGTGAGTAGTTAAATTTTTTTAGTCTTTATTTTTATTGATCAAATCCTCAAGAAAGTCCAGGTGCGCCTGAAAGGCCTTTTTGCCTTCCTCCGTCGCCGAATAATTGGTCATTGGCTTTCTTCCTGAAAAGGATTTTTCCACCCGGATGAAGCCGGCGTTTTCAAGATTTCGGAGATGAGAAGCCAGGTTGCCATCAGTCACTTCCAGTAAATCCTTGAATGAATTGAAATCAAACTGTTCATTGACCATCAGAATGGACATGATTCGCAGGCGAATGACGTTTTCAAAAGCTTTATCGTAGGTTCCTTTCACTTCAGCGGTCGTATCGGTAATACATCATCGAGCCATAGATCACATGCAAAACACCAAAACCCAGCGCCCAGCAGATCAGCCCGTAATCAGGAAAGAAGGCAGCGATGATTCCGAAAATCAATTGCCCGACTCCCAGATTCTTGATTTCTCCCAAGGTGAAATGAGATGCATTGATTAATCCCAATCCGTAGAAAATCAATGTACTCGCAGCAATCAGGGAATAGGTATTTTGATGGATCAAGGCAAAAGAAAAAAGTCCTCCTGCGATCACCGGAAGAAACAAAGCCATGAGAAAGCGCTTACTCGCAGGCGTCCAAAACTTTTGGGATTTACGATTGCTTTTGGTTTGGCTGAGCTGATAAGCTGAGCCCACTGCAAGCAAAAGAATCAAAATAGCTACTACCGGGATGTTGATTTTGAGTTCGTCAACAGTTGGTGGTTCTGTATCTGTACCATAACTGGTAAAAGGGAAATAAATCCAATACCAAGCGATACCTGCCCCAATAAAGGCATAAATGCCAGCCAAAATGCCTGCCAGGCCACTCAGAGATAGGAAACGGGTGCTCCGCTCCATCATGGATTTGATTTCAGCTAATTCTTGTTCCGGTTTTCTCATATCTAAAAGTACTTTGAGTTACAAAGTAAATGAAAATTTCTTTTCGAAATTCAGCTCTGCCTATTTTTTTTAAAAAAATTTAAGTCTGGCTCAGATTTGCATTTTTAAGTACTTTTTTGACCAAGGATCCAATGCTCAAGCCTTGAGCGACAATGGAGAAAACCACGATGATATAAGTGACAGTAAGAAAAAGCTCCCGCTCCATCTGAGGTTCCAGTGAAAGCGCCAAAGCAATGGAGATTCCTCCTCGGATTCCACCCCAAGTCATGATCAAGGTAGTTTTTGGAATAAATTCCAGCTTCTTATAAAATAAAGCAACGGGGCCTGAAAGGGCTAAATATCTGGAAATAAGTCCTACAGGAATTGCGATCAAGCCAAGTATGACAAATTCCGAATTGATTGTGATAATCAGCAGTTCCAGTCCGATAAGTACAAAAAGGATGGCATTCAGCAGGACATCCAGGAGTTCCCAAAATTTATCCACATAGTTTTGGGTGTTTTCTGACCAGGCGATTTCAGGTGATTTATTACCGATGAATATGCCTGCTACTACTACTGCCAGCGGAGCGGAAACGTGAATCAGCGGAGCTAAAGCAGAAATACCCATGACCAAAGCAAGTGTGATCATCACCTCGGTTTCGTAATGATCGATCACTTTCATCAGCCGGAATACAAACCAACCACTCACTAATCCCAGGACGATTCCTCCGAAAACTTCCTCCAAAAACAGGAGCCCAATCGCTCCGGCACCCAAAGAGTCCGTACCCTGTTGGGCGATTTTGAATAGGACCAGGAAAAGCACTACGCCTACGCCGTCATTGAATAGAGATTCGCCGACGATTTTTGTTTCCAGCTTTTTAGGCGCATTTGCATCTTTCAGAATACCCAGTACCGCAATCGGGTCTGTGGGGGAAATCAAAGCTCCAAACAGAATACAATAAATGTAATCGATGGGATGTCCGGCTAGTTGAAAAATGTAAAACATGATTGTTCCTATCAAAAAAGTAGAGATTAATACTCCGATAGTTGCAAAAAGAGCGATGGGCCATTTCTGCTTTTTAAGCGCATCCAGCTTAGTATGTAGGGCACCGGCGAAAAGCAAAAAGCTCAGCATCACATCGAGCAATACTGTTTCGAAATCAATCGACTCGATCAATAGATTGGCTTCTTCAAGAATATAAGGATTCAGGGAGCCCAGAACATTGAGTACCAGAGTGAAGACGATGGCAATAATCATCAGCCCGATTGTAAAGGGCAGCTTCAGAAACTTGGTATTGATAAATGCAAAACCTGCTGAAAGAACTGTAAGAATGGTGATGATCGTAAAAATATTCATGGATTAATTCGAAAAGGAAGTTTTTGAATGTATGCAATTCCAGTTAAGGAAATCTCTTCCTGATAAAGTTAAAAAAGTCTGCTAAACAGCCAAATCACCGCTACTAATCCCAGCAACCAGGCAATCCAATATGGTTTCTGTTTTAAAGGGTTTTTACCCCAGAAAGCAATCGTAACTTTCATCAATAAAGGTCGATGCTTGGCAATTTCATTGTAAACATGGTCGCTGATCCACTGAAACCAGTTGTACTTTTCATACCAGCGGTGCAGAAAGGTAATCGGTTCATTAAAATGGTATAAACTCATGTAAGCAGAGTCAGGTCCGCTGTGGATACTACCATCCGTCTCAATAAAACGGGAAGCCTTTTTGAATTCTTTCAGGGGAATTTCAGGGAATTCATCTGAGACCTCCTGGAAGGTTTTAAATTCAATGTTTTCTGAGTTTTTCTTCCAAACCAAGATCCAATATTTACAAAATCCACATGCTCCATCCCATATCATCAGAGGTTTTTCAGGTGGATTTTTTGTTTTGGAAAATTTCTGAAACATGCACTTTGGGATTCTTGGAATCGATATTCTTTATTTCTAACAGGATTAAACCCAACAATTGTTCAATTCCCCTGCAGGAAATCCTAAATTCCTAGAAATTCAGTGGCAGTTATTTTTTTGAAACTCAATCCCAGTGACGTCAGATTTAACTTGTTGACGATCGCTTCTTTGGGAAATTACTTTTTCAAATCAGCCTATCCCCTGAAGATTTGCCTAGAGAATTTTATATTGGAAAATATAAAGCTTTGGAAAGGGTAGGTGGATTTTTGTAAATTATGATACATCACCCTTCCAGATAACGCCTGGGGTTATTTTTTGTATTAAACAGATTTAGCAGTGAAAGTAATTGTAATTGGAGATCTTCATGGCCGGGATGTTTGGGAAAAAATCCCCGACCTTTTGTCCTATGACCGGGTGATTTTTTTGGGAGATTATTTTGATGCCAAAGACGGAACTAAGGAAGAAACACAGATTGAAAACTTTTTGAAGATTTTGAAATTGAAAAAAAGGTCTCCCGAAAAGTTTGTGCTATTGATTGGTAATCACGACTATCATTATTTTCCTTTTTCTCAGACTGAATACAGCGGTTTTTCGGAAACCCTGTATCCTTTCGTCTCGGAAATTCTGGAAACTGAATATCAAAGAGGTTTACTGGATGCAGTTTTTCAATTTGATCGATTTTTGTTCTCCCATGCAGGGATTACCCAAACTTGGTTTGCTGAAAATATCGCTGACCCGGAAGGTCTGAAACCAGAACTTATCGCAGCTGAGGTGGCCAAAAAATGGAAAACAAACCCAGAGGCCTTTGACTTTGTGCATCGGGAAGGTGCTTCTCCTGACGGAAATGATATTTTTCAATCCCCTATGATGGTACGTCCTATATCTTTAGCCCAGGATAATTTTCCTGCTTGTACTCAGGTGGTAGGGCATACCCAGATGGCGAAAATTGTCCAGGTAGGAAAGAGTTTAATCTTCTGTGACACACTGGGCCAAAGCAAGGAAATATTGGTGATCGATCACGACAAGATTTCTATCAAAAAGCTCTGAGGCGAAGAATGGGCCTTAACTTTAGTGATCCAAAGCAAACCCATGCAAAAATTTATAGGCGCTGGAACTTATTCCGGCTTAATTTTTTTATCGTGACTGGCTCTAATTTCCGGAGAATTTGGGATTGGGCCTGGTCAAAAGTATCTTTGTAATTCAAAAAATGAATATTCTATCGTGGCAAATAAAACTGTAAAAGTCGGCTTGGTACAATTAGGTTGCTCATCTGATGTGGACCAGAATATGGAAAAAAACATTGATGGCATCCGCAAAGCTGCAGCGAAAGGAGCACAAGTAATCGTGCTCCAGGAGCTTTTCCGATCCCTTTATTTTTGTGATGAAGAGGATTACGAGAATTTCAAATTAGCAGAAGCAATCCCGGGTCCTTCCACAGATACGCTTGGAGCATTGGCTAAGGAGCTAGGGGTGGTCATCGTCGCCTCTCTATTTGAAAAACGTGCTGAGGGACTTTATCACAATACCACCGCTGTCTTGGATGCGGATGGTGCTTACCTCGGCAAATACAGGAAAATGCATATTCCCGATGATCCGGGCTATTACGAAAAGTTTTATTTCACTCCCGGCGATCTGGGATATAAGGTTTTTCCAACCAAGTTTGGAAATATCGGAGTACTTATTTGCTGGGATCAGTGGTATCCGGAAGCAGCTCGAATCACTGCGCTCAAGGGTGCAGATTTTTTGGTTTACCCAACTGCGATTGGCTGGCATAAAGATCAGCTTGCTGATGTCAACGACGAGCAATACGGTGCCTGGCAGACGATCCAGCGATCACATGCAGTGGCCAATGGCATTCCGGTAGTTTCCGTCAATAGGGTTGGAAAGGAAGGGGATATGACCTTCTGGGGAGGTTCCTTTGTTTCCAATTCATTTGGAAGAATTGTATTCAAAGCCAGTCACGAAGAGGAGCAGGTTCATGTGGAAGAACTTGATTTTGCAAGTTCCGATCGTTATCGGACCCACTGGCCATTCCTGAGAGACAGGAGAATAGACAGTTACCAACCAATCACTAAGCGTTACTTAGACGAAGAATAAGAATTGATGAAAGATATTTTTGCTCTCGCAAAATCAGGAGAAGCCACACCGGCTTCTCTTGGTTATTATTTTCCCGCCGAATTTGCAAAGCATACCGCAACCTGGCTCAGCTGGCCCCATAAGGAAGAATCCTGGCCAGGAAAAATCCATACGATTTATGCGCCCTATTGTGAGTTCATCAAATATGTGGCTCTAGGTGAAATAGTAAACATAAACGTTGCCGATGAGGCAATGAAGGCTTTTGCGCTCAAGCACTTGGAGCAGGCAGGTGTGAATTTGAATCAAATTCGTTTTCATCTTTTTCCGACTAATGATGCCTGGTGCCGAGATCATGGGCCAGCATTTTTGATCAATCCTAAAGCAGATCAGAAAAAGGCTTTGGTAAAATGGGAATACAATGCCTGGGGTGAAAAATATCCTCCCCATGATTTGGATAATCAGATTCCTATCCGAATTGCGAATGAACTTCAGGTTCCTTGCTTTCGACCAGGGATAGTGATGGAAGGAGGGGCAGTGGAGTTTAACGGAACCGGCACGCTACTCACTTCTGAAGCGTGCCTACTCAATGAAAACCGGAATCCTCAGCTCAATCAGGATCAGATCGAAAGATATCTCTGCGATTACTATGGAGTCAATCATATCCTTTGGGTGGGAGATGGAATCGTAGGTGATGACACCGATGGACATATTGATGACATGACTCGCTTTGTCAACCGGGATACAGTTTTGACCGTGGTCGAAGAAAATAAATCTGATGAAAATCATCATTTGCTTCAGGAGAACCTCGATCGCTTGAAGAAAATGCGGTTGGAAGGCGGAAAGCAATTAAATGTGGTAGAACTTCCGATGCCAAGTCCAGTCATTTGGGAAGATCAGCGATTACCGGCTTCCTACGCAAATTTCTATATTTCAAATTATGCAGTCGTTGTGCCTACATTCCGTGATAGCCAAGATCAAAAAGCCCTGGATATTATTTCAGAATGCTTTCCAGACCGGAAAACAGTAGGAGTGGACAGTACGGATATTATCTGGGGATTGGGGAGTTTTCATTGCTTGAGTCAACAGGAGCCTTTTGTTTAGGGATCAGTTTAAAG
>CAZFSC010000128.1:0-9791 GCA_964521585.1 uncultured Limnohabitans sp. | reverse complement strand
CAAAAAACCTATCGCTATTATTTTTCCACTCAAGCTGACTTTCATCCTTTTGCTTCTGCCTTTGGCGTACTGGTAAAACAAGAATTGGATTTAATTCGAATGCAACAAGCAGCACAGATTTTTATAGGGAAACATGATTTCAGAGCTTTTTGTAAATCAACTGAAAGTAAAACCGACTACGAAAGAGAAATACTTACCTCTGGAATATTTGTCTCCGATGAATTTGCGGGAAGCTTTTTTCCTAAAGAAATGAATTATCTCGAAGTCTGCGGAAAAGGATTTTTACATCATCAGGTTCGGAAGATGATGACAGCAATCTGGGAGGTCGGAATTGGAAATTGGAGCTCGGAAGATATCGTGATTCGCCTCAAGAATTCGAATAAACCGTGGGATCAGATTCCTCCTGCGCCTGCTAATGGATTAATACTCTGGGAAACAGTTTTGAAAATGTAGGATATGAGATTTAAGCCATAATATTTGCCAAAAACATCTCATATCCTACTTCTTAAATCATACATTATTTGGTTCAGGATGTACGTATCCTGCCCGGTAAGGTCTTCTTAATTTGGCAGTGGCCTCCGGATCACCGATTACTGTCATGGTTTTTGGATTGTATTTCAGCGCGCGGCCTCCCAGTTCCATGGAGATGTTGGCTAGTATGCAGGACGCGGTAGAAATATGGCCTTCCTCAATATCAGCAATGGGAAGCGTATCTTTTTCTATGGCATTCAGCCAATCTTTCATATGTAATCGGGTGGCTGGAGCAGCATTCAGTTCGATCCGCTCCTCAGTGACATCCTCCGGAAACTGTTCCTTTTCCAAAACTAAATCGAAATGTATCGGCTCAGCGGAGTCTCCATATGGTACAAAATCAGCCTGCATGGTGCTTCCTGCTAAGTAGCCTTTTTCACCAAAAATCTTAAACGCCCATGGGTATTCCGGATCCACAGGATTTCCCCATGACCGGTGCTGCCAAACCACATTCAGTTCGGGATATTCGAAAATGGCGGTCTGGGTATCTGCAATGTTTGATTTTCCCTCTTTCTGAACATAGATTCCTCCAGTGGAGGTGATTTGCGTCGGCCAGCCAAGTTTCAACATCCATCTGACAGTATCGAGCATGTGGACGCACATGTCTCCGGTGATTCCATTGCCATATTCCATGAAGGTTCTCCACCATCGGATATGTGGCAAGCCATCGTAGGGACGAAGCGGGGCCGGTCCGGTCCAAAGCTCATAATTGAAAAAATCCGGAACGGGCTCCACGGGGGGATTTCCATTGGCACGCATATGAAAATAGCAGCAAACTTCCGCATGGGATATTTTGCCCAGCAATCCCTTGTCGATGACTTCTTTTTTTGCAGTGATGAGGTGCGGTGTGCTTTTTCTTTGGGTACCTACCTGGACTTTTTTATTGTATTTGCGGGCAGCGGCAAGGATGGCCTCGCCTTCAATGACGTCCACTGAGATGGGTTTTTGAAGGTACACATGTGCCCCGGCTTTCAAAGCATCAATAGCCATCAAAGCATGCCAATGGTCCGGGGACCCGATCAAGACGTATTCTGGTTTGGTCTCCGCTAGTAATTTCTTATAATCTTCGAAGAGTGGAGGTACTTTTCCTGATTTTTGACGCTGGGCGACCAGTTTGCCAGCTCCTTCCAGGATATTTCTGTCTGGATCACAAAGGCCAACTACTTCTACATCGGCCACTTGAATCAGTCTGAAAAGGTCTGATTTTCCATACCATCCGGTACCGATCAGAGCTACTTGAAGAGGGCCTTCGCGATCCTTGAAATCCATACCGAGTAGTCCAAAACTTGCCAGTGTGGCCAAGGCTGAAGAGCCTTTCAGAAAATCGCGTCTATTGATTTGAGACATAGGTTTTTGGGTTGAGGTTTTAAGTGAATCTCAAATTACAAAAATGAACGGATTGAACAAATGTGAAAGGATGAGCGGTGTAGGAGAAGGTTCAAATCACAGAACTGGGTGCCTTAAGAAATTTAGCTTCCAGTTTAACGTGATTCTCATGTTTCTTTTTTTTGAGTTTAATGGAAAGAAATCAATTCAAGCATACCATTCCAATTAAATGTAAAAGAAATTACCAGCATGCTATTCCCCATTTCATCCTAATTGTTTAAAAATCAGCCGTAAGATTGAAAGGTCGTTCTTAAAACCAATTTCCTAAATTTAGGTCTCAGGCATTAAAATCAATCCCGAATTTTTCACCGAGTTCGGTCAAGTCCTTTACGACTGGCTCGAGAAGTGGAATGCCCTCTTTCATTCGGGTGATTTCCAGTTCTCGCTCCGGATCTCCCGGAATCAGGACTTTATCGTTGCCGGGAGTAGGTTTTGCAGACCTGAATCTGCTGATCCAATTATCCATGTGAGCTTTAAATTCTTCGGCTGGTCTGAATGCATCCACGCGCATCGCACCAAAAAAATGGCCAATCCCCTCGCCTACAGGATTGGGATCTGGCTCCAGAAAGGCGACAAAAGGAGGAACCCATGGCCCATAGTTGGCACCCGAAAGTACAGCTGAAAAAATATCCACAATCGAACCCAGGGCGTAGCCTTTATGCGATCCGTGCTCCCGATCTCCTCCGAGTGGGAGTAAGGCTCCTCCTTCTTTTACCCCATTTGCAGAGGTAGTAGGATTCCCGGTTTTGTCCTGGACCCAGCCAGTAGGTGTATCCATTCCTTTTCGCTGCAATATTTCAAGTTTTCCATTTGCCGCGGTGGTCGTTGCCATATCTGCCACGAAGGGGGGCTGATTCTTGGCCGGAATGGCAACTGCAATGGGGTTGGTTCCCAAGAGTCTTTCTTGTGAGAAAGTAGGTGCGACCAGTGGGCTGGCGTTGGTCAAAGCAATACCGATCATATCCTCTTTCAAAGCCATCATGGCATGGTAACCGGCTATTCCGTAATGATTGGAATGCTTGACGGAGACCCATCCTGTCCCAGCTGTTTTTGCTTTTTCGATTGCAACCTGCATGGCAAAAGGAGCCACGACCAATCCTAATCCTCCATCTCCATCCACTACCGCAGTAGAGGGCGTTTCATACACTATCTTCATGTTCGGCTGTGCATTGATTCTGCCTTTTTCCCAAAGGCGGACATAACCTGAAAGCCTTGCCACTCCATGGGAATCTACTCCGCGCAGGTCTGCCGAAAGAAGAACTGCTGCTGCGGTTTTCGCCTGATCTGAAGGGCAACCGATTTTGCAGAGCATTTGAAAAGTAAATTGATAGAGTTGTTCGTATGAATAATTCATAAGGTAAAAGCAATGGCCAAAATGAATGAATTTTGGCCAAATATAAGGAAATGAAATTTTAAGGAAGGGCTGAATTAAGCAGTTTGTTCCTCAATCAAAAGCCTGGAAATCGCACCTTCTTTCAAAGCATAATGCGAGCAGGTGATGGATCGAATCGGAATAAACTGTAAAATAAAATCAATCAAAGTTGAAGCGACTACGATCATATCGGCTCGCATGGCTATCATACCCGGAATCGCCAACCGCTCTTCATGGGTTTTTGAGATCAATTCCTGATAGATTTCTTTGAACTCCTCCAGTGGTAATTCAAAAACATGTTGCCCGGTCAACTTACACTGCAGCATGGATTCAAAATAAATATCAGTCAATGTGTCAAAAGTACCAGAAGCTCCTACCAGTCCTGTAGGTTTGAAGGTTTCTATTGCTTTGATCAGAGGTTGGAGTTTTTCATTCAAATAAGCCTTCAAATGACTGATTTCCTCAGGTAAGATCGGATCATGATGATGGAAAAGATCCATCAATCGCTGTCCTCCTATTTCAAAACTTTGCTTGTAAAAAATCTCTTGGGATGTACCGATGATAAACTCCACCGAACCACCGCCGATATCCATCATCAATTCCACCTGTCCATTCAAGGAACCCGAAAGTCGGATACCTTCATAAATCAACTGAGCCTCTTGCTCTCCGGAGATGACGTTGATCTCGATTCCAATTTCTGATTTTACATTTTGGACAAATTCCTTTCCGTTTGCTGCATTGCGAACGGCACTGGTGGCAAATGCAAATGTATTTGTAATCGCTTCTCCTTCGATCAGATTCTTAAAGTGCCGAAGAGTATGCATGGCTCTTTTGATGGATTCTGGAGCAAGATAATCTTGGTTAATCCCTCCTTGGCCGAGCTTTACCGGAATTTTTTCTTTGTAAATTGTTTTAAAACTTACCCCGTTAATTTCCACCAATAACAAATGAAATGTATTGGTTCCCATGTCAATCACCGCTGCCTTTCGCGTACTCATAATGATGCCAAAATTTTTGGATTGGCGAATATAGAAAGTTTATTGAATTTCAACTGATTAATAAAACGTGAAAAATAGCGAAGTTTGTTACACTCACTTTTGCGTTCTCAGTTCCGACCCAGATAATCATCCCAGTCTTGCGGGAATTGTTTTCTTGCGATTCAAAGGCTGTTATATTTGAAAATCACAAATAAAAATCCATGGTAGATCAGAATAAACCCAACACCGATTTGACTCCAAATCAGCAAAAAATAGAAATATTAAACAGGAAGAATAAAGAAGCTTTGCTTGGAGGAGGTCAGGCACGAATTGATTCTCAACATAAAAAAGGCAAACTTACTGCCCGTGAGCGAGTGGATTTATTACTTGATGAGGGGACTTTTCAGGAGATTGATAAGTTTGTGATGCATCGAACCAAGGACTTTGGTTTGGATAAGGAGCATTACCTTGGAGATGGCGTGGTGACTGGTTATGGAGAAGTCAATGGTCGATTAGTATATGTTTTTTCCCAGGACTTCACAGTTTTTGGAGGCTCACTTTCTGAAACACATGCCGAAAAGATCTGTAAGATCATGGATATGGCCATGAAGAATGGTGCTCCAGTGATTGGATTGAATGACTCCGGAGGAGCCAGGATACAGGAAGGAGTCAACTCTCTGGGTGGGTATGCAGATATCTTTTACAGAAATACCAGAGCTTCGGGGGTAATCCCTCAAATCTCTGCAATCATGGGGCCATGCGCAGGAGGAGCAGTTTATTCACCTGCGATTACAGACTTTATATATATGGTGGAGAATACCTCTTATATGTTTGTCACAGGACCGAATGTAGTCAAAACGGTTACACAGGAGAATGTGACAGCAGAAGAATTGGGAGGCGCCTCCGCACACAGTACCAAAAGTGGAGTCACGCACTTTTCTTGTGTGAATGAGTTGGAATGCATTCAGCAAATCAAAAAGACCTTGAGTTACCTTCCCCAGAATTGTGAGGAGATTGCACCATCTTACCCTTATGAATTGTTGGCTGATGAAAGCAGAAAGGAATTGGACAGCCTTATTCCTAATAATCCCAATCATCCATATGATATCCGTGATGCAGTCAAAGGCATCGTGGACGAGGGGTCATTCTTAGAAGTCCATGAAAATTATGCAGACAATATTGTGGTTGGATTTGCCAGGATTGCCGGGCGCAGTATTGGCTTGGTAGGGAATCAGCCCCAGTCGATGGCAGGAGTACTGGATAATCACGCTTCAACCAAAGCTGCAAGGTTTGTTCGAACTTGTGACAGCTTCAATGTCCCTTTGTTGGTTTTGGTGGATGTACCAGGGTTTTTACCGGGAACGGACCAGGAATGGAACGGAATCATCACTAACGGCGCAAAGTTGCTTTATGCATTCTCTGAAGCTACCGTACCACGGATCACAGTGATCACCCGAAAGGCTTATGGTGGAGCTTATGATGTGATGAACAGCAAGCATATCGGAGCAGATTTGAATTTTGCCTGGCCTTCTGCAGAAATTGCAGTAATGGGAGCCAAAGGAGCTGCTGAAATTATTTTCAAAAAGGAAATAGCCGAAGCAGCAGACCCAGAAGCGAAACTTCAGGAAAAAGTTGAAGAATACACCGAGAAATTTGCCAATCCCTATCGGGCGGCACACCGTGGATTTATTGACGAAGTGATTATGCCATCAGAGACCCGGATCAAATTGATCAAGGCGTTTAAAATGCTCGAGAATAAAGTGGATAAAATCCCAAGAAAGAAGCACGGCAATATTCCTCTGTAAATAACCAATACCCTATTTTCAAAACTAATTCTAAGAATGGAATCGAATACATTTCTATATAAGTATTTAAATAATGCCTCCCCAACTGGATTTGAAGCTTCTGGTCAACAGATATGGCTGGATTATTTGAAGCCTTTCGTTGACGATTATTTCACAGACCAATACGGTACTGTGGTGGGAGTAATCAATCCTGAGGCAGATTACAAGCTGGTAATCGAAGCCCACGCAGATGAGATCAGTTGGTTTGTCAACTACATCAAAGATGATGGTTACATCTATGTGAGGCGTAATGGAGGGTCGGATCATATGATAGCTCCGTCTATGCGGGTTAATATCCATACTGACAAGGGGATACTTCCGGGCGTTTTTGGTTGGCCGGCGATTCATGTCAGGAAAGAAGGAAAGGAAGACGCCCCAACTTTAGACAATATATTCATAGATGTAGGAGCAAGATCAAAAGATGAAGTAGAAGAAATGGGCATTCATGTCGGATGCGTCATTACCTTTCAAGACGAATTGAGCGAACTGAACAACAAATTTTATTCAGGCCGAGCTTTGGACAATCGGATCGGAGGCTACATGATTGCTCAGGTTGCAAAGCGAGTTAAGGAATCCGGGAAGAAACTACCATTTGGACTGTATGTAGTAAATGCTGTTCAAGAAGAAATTGGACTCCGTGGAGCACAGATGATCGCTGCCAAAATCAAACCGAATGTGGCTATTATTACTGATGTGTGCCACGATACGACATCTCCTATGTATAGCAAAATATCCAGTGGAAATCAGACTGCTGGCAATGGCCCTGTATTGACTTACGGTGCTTCTGTGCATAAGAAATTACTGGATTTGATCATTGATACAGCGAATAAAAGAAAGATTCCATTCCAAAGATCTGCGGCATCGAAGAGTACAGGTACCGATACTGATGCTTTTGCCTATTCCAATGAAGGCGTGCCTTCGGCTTTGATCTCTCTGCCTTTAAAATACATGCATACCACAGTAGAGATGGCCAGCAAATCAGATATTGAGCAAGTCATTAGCCTGATGTATGAATTCCTTTTGGATTTCGATCCGAAATTTGATTTCAGATATATAAAATAGTTGCACTCACTCGTTGGCTTTGAGAGACAGGCCAAAGTAAAGCTTAGACTTACTAATGATGATTAATAAAGATCAGCTAAATCGGAATTTGAGTTTCCCCGATGTACCAAAGCGGATTATTTCATTAGTACCATCACAGACAGAATTGTTGGTAGACTTGGGTTTATTTGATTCTTTGGTCGGAGTGACTAAGTTTTGTGAGTTTCCTACTTATATCAAGAAGGAAAAAGCCATCGTTGGAGGAACAAAGAATTACAGATTTGATGTGATCGACTCGCTTCGACCAGATTTAATTATCGGAAATAAAGAAGAAAATGACCAAGCCGGTATAGAAAAACTCATGTCAAAATATCCTGTCTGGATGAGTGATATCTATACGCTGTCGGATAGTTATGACATGATTGAACGCTTGGGAGACCTTCTGGATGTGAGTCAGCGGGCAAAAATTATTACGGAGCGACTCCGAATGGACTTTGATCAGAAGCCCGAAGCAAAGGGTAATGCTGTTTATTTAATTTGGAATGATCCGATCATGGCTGCAGGAAAAAAAACGTTTATAGATGAGATGTTGCCTTGGGCCGGGTTTCAAAATGCGATTACAATTAATCGGTATCCTGAGCTTACTATGGAAGAATTAAAGAAATTCAATCCCGATTACCTATTACTAAGTTCTGAACCTTTTCCGTTTAAGTCAAAGCATATTCAAGCTTTTCAGGACCAATTGCCTGAAACAAAAGTGAAATTGGTCGATGGTGCCTATTTCTCTTGGTATGGCACGAGATTACTTGGCGCAAGAGATTACTTCGCATCGATTTAGTAGCATGCTTTATCTCTTATATCTACCACTAATGAAAAAATTTGATTTTATCAGATACTTTATAAAAAAATTCAATTAACTTTTGAATCCATAAAAATATTTTAATGAAAATGGGTTTTAAAAATGAGTTTAAAAATAGTCTGAAGAATAACTAATTACCACTATAGAAAATGAAAAAATCAATAATCGTATCAATAGGTCTATTGGCAGTAGTTGGAGCATGTGGACCAAAAACAGTAGAGGAAACTGAGTTGGAAACCGAAACGGTGGAAGTGGTGGTTCCTGATAATTCCCTTACCGAGGAGGAAAAGACAGATGGCTGGATGCTGTTATTCGATGGCGTTGATCCATCGGGATGGAGGGCTTTTAATGGCACAGAGTTCCCTGAAGGCTGGACTGTAGAAGACGGAGCGCTTAAGGCATTGGGTCAAGGTGGTGATATAGGTGGTGATATCGTGTTTGGCCCGATGGAGTTTGAGGAGTTTGAACTTGAGTGGACTTGGAAAATTGCACCTGGAGGCAATAGTGGAGTATTATATCATGTGGTTGAGGGGCCTCAATACAAAGCACCCTACGAGACAGGACCTGAATATCAGGTGATCGATCAGTTAGGTTTTCCAGAACCTTTAGAAAAATGGCAGTCTATTGGGGCAGATTATGCCATGACAGAACCAGATTACGAAGGAGCAGTCAAACCTGCAGGAGAGTGGAATACCTCAAAAATTATTTTTTCCGAAAATGGATCCAGCTACTGGTTAAATGGTAAGAAGACGGTGGAATTTGTCCCTTATTCCGAAGAGTGGAACAAAGCACGCAATTCAGGCAAATGGAATGATTTTCCTGATTATGCTAAAGCAAAATCAGGTTTAATCTCTCTACAGGATCATGGCGCTGAAACATGGTTCAAAAACATAAAAATCAAAAAACTTTAAAATCGGGTACGTAGAAAAAATCACTTTAAGCGGTGATCCTCAATTACGGATGAAATCATACGATTATTAAAAATCAATTAGAAACTAATGAAAAGGAATTTATTTACGATATGCTTGTGCTTAGTCTTCTCAGTAAGTTTTGCACAAAAAAAGGAAAAGCTATTTAACGGAAAAAATCTCGATGGCTGGAAAATTTACGGTACAGAGAAGTGGTACGTAGAAGATGGCTTACTGGTCTCAGAGAGTGGCCCTGATAAGGGCTATGGCTACCTTGGTACAGAAGAGAATTACGATGATTTTGAAATCACACTGGAGTTTAAACAAGAAGCAAATGGAAATTCAGGCGTTTTTATTCGTTCTACTGTAGATGGTACCAAGGTTTCAGGTTGGCAAGTAGAAGTAGCGCCTCCCGGATCTGATACAGGGGGAATATATGAATCTTATGGAAGAGGATGGTTAGTTAAACCGGATCCTGAAAAAGACAAAGCCTTAAAGTTTGGAGAATGGAATAAAATGCGAATAGTGGTCAAGGATGACAATGTGACCTCTTATCTGAATGGTACTGAAATGGTGAATTTTTCCGATCCAAAGATAGGTGAAGGAAAAGGGGGCGTTTTGCTTCAGATCCATGATGGTGGAGGAATTAAAGTATACTGGAAAAATATTGTTTTGAGAAAGCTCTGAGTTACGTAGAGCGACTTAGAATTGCCTTTGAGAAAGTTGATTTTTCAAAGGCAATTTTATTTTAAAATTTTTCTCCTTACAGATCAGGTTCTTAGCGAAAAGTCGGACATTTTTCTTGGCAAGGGCTTGTGGTGGAGAAAAAATCCCTGATATTTGCACTCCCAAACGACGCGAACGGCGGGCTTG
>CAZFSC010000127.1:0-9935 GCA_964521585.1 uncultured Limnohabitans sp. | reverse complement strand
TTTTGAGTTAGGAAAACAACTTATACGTTCAGGAACATCAATTGGCGCAAATTATAGATCCTCACAAAGAGGACGATCACGAGCTGAATTCATTTCTAAACTATCAGTTGTTCAGGAAGAAGCAGACGAGACGGTCTTTTGGTTAGAATTAATTTTTGAATCAAAACTAATTTCATCTGATAGAATCAAGTTTGCTTTAAAAGAGGCAAATGAATTGACAGCTATTTTTACCACCATGTTGATCAATTCCAAAAATAACACACCTAAATAGGTAATCTTTGGTGAACTAAAGAAGCTTCGAACCATTCAAATTTCTCACTTTAGCTTTCTGATTTTCTTTAATAGTTGTATTTCCCCTCCCACTTTCCTTTCAGATACCTTCTCAATTCATTTTCACGGGCATTATCACTGGGATCATAGAGTTTCAATCCTTTGATTTCTTCCGGCATAAATTCCTGCGCGATAAAATTGCCGGGGAAGTCATGGGCATATTTATAAGCTTTCCCATAATTTAAATCTTTCATCAATTTGGTCGGTGCATTTCTGAGGTGAAGCGGCACAGACAAATCCCCTTTTTCCCGAACCAAAGCCTGAGCTTGATTGATCGCCAAATAGGCTGCATTGCTTTTGGGTGAACTGGCCAGGTAGGTTACGCACTGAGAAAGAATAATTCTAGCCTCCGGATAGCCGATGATTTTGACCGCTTCAAAACAATTCGTTGCCAAAAGCAAGGCGTTGGGATTTGCATTGCCGATATCTTCTGAGGCAAGAATTACTAATCTACGGGCGATAAACTTCACATCTTCTCCTCCTTCGATCATCCGTGCCAGCCAATAAACTGCAGCATTAGGATCTGAACCGCGGATTGATTTGATAAAGGCTGAAATAATATCATAATGCTGCTCACCGGATTTATCATATAGGGCTACTTTCTGCTGAGCGATCTGCATCACCCGATCATCTGTAATCACAGTGGGATCCTCACCGATTCCATCGATGACGATTTCCAGAAGATTCAAAAGCTTCCTCCCATCCCCCCCGGAAATCCGAAGCAAGGCGTCTGTTTCCTTCAGTTCAACCTTCCGCTTTTTGAGATCGACATCCTTTTCCAGAGCCTGATGAATCATCGCTTCCAGTTCTGATTTGCCAAGAGGATTGAGGGTAAATACCTGACATCGGGAAAGTAAGGCACCATTTACTTCAAAAGAAGGATTCTCAGTAGTAGCGCCAATCAGTCTGATAATCCCCTTTTCAACCGCGCCTAACAAGGCGTCCTGCTGGGATTTATTGAAACGGTGAATCTCATCAATAAAAAGAACAACCCCCATCTGGAACTTGGCTTTCTCGATCACTTCGCGAATGTCTTTCACCCCAGAACTAATCGCAGAAAGGGTATAGAATGGCGCTTTGATCTCGTTCGCAATGATATTCGCAATAGTAGTCTTACCTACTCCAGGAGGTCCCCATAGGATGAGAGAGGGAATACTTCCAGACTTGATGGCTTTGAATAAAAATGAGTCCGGAGAAGACAAATGGGCCTGACCGATCAGATCTTCCAATCGACGGGGACGCATCCGCTCTGCAAGGGGGGTGTTGTTCATAGAAAATTTAAAATGTGAAATTTAAAATTTCAAAATTAAAGAAGCGATTAAGTTTTATAGAATAAAAAAAGGCCATTTCAGGCCTAATCAGAATGGAATTGTTTAATGGAGTCCAGTTCACTTTGTTTTGAATTTCGCTCTTCTTCCAAGTCAAAATTATCTTGAAGCCCAAGCCAGAATTTTGGAGAAGTCCCAAAGAATTTGGAAAACCTTAAAGCGGTATCAGCTGTAATTCTCCTTCTCCCTTTTATGATCTCAGAAATCCTTGTTTGAGGAATAATTGCCTCCTTGGACAATCTATAGCCAGAAATCTCCATGGGAATCAAAAACTCCTCTAGAAGAATTTCCCCCGGATGTATATTTTTAAGCTTTTCCATAATTTCTATTAATTAGTGATAATCCAATATCTCTACCTCAAATGCCTGATTATCCTCCCATTTGAACACTATTCGCCATTGCTCATTAACTCTCACACTATAAAAGCCAGCCAAATTTCCGAAGAGTTTTTCTAAGTGATTAGAGGGAGGAATCCGAAGATCAGGTATTCCTTGAGCATTATTGATGATCCTGAGCTTTCTACGAGATTGCTGTTGGATTCCATTTGGTAGCTTCTTAGAACTTTTTCAAATCTGCCGAATACGTTTCCCGAATTCCTCCAATTGCATATCATCAAAATCATGATGGGTTACGAATCGAACCAAGTCCGCTCCGAATTTTACGGACTTGATGTCTTTGGCAGCCATTTTTTTCATGAATTCCTCGGGACTTATTCCTTCTAATCTGGCGATTACGATATTAGTCGCGACGGGCAGAACTTCAGCCACAAAAGAGAGATCAAGCAGCAGCTCCCCTAGTTTTCTTGCCCGGGCATGATCCTCTTTCAGCCGATCAATATGATGATCTAGAGCATAAATCCCCGCAGCAGCCAGAAATCCGGCCTGACGCATCCCGCCACCAAAGACTTTTCGAACTTTTCGAGCTCGCTTGATGTCGCTTTTTGAACCTAATAAGACGGATCCAATCGGACATCCCAGACCTTTACTGAGGCAAATCGAGATGGTATCAAATCGTGCTCCCCAATCACTTGGTTCATCGCCTGTTTCCACCAAAGCATTGAAAAACCTAGCTCCATCCAAATGGAGTTTCAATCCTTTCTCCGTACAAAGTGCCTGAATAGGATCTATCTCATCTAGGGTATAAATGCTTCCACCGCCTTTATTCATGGTGTTTTCAAGCGAAACCAGTGTCGTCTCCGGGGCATGGATATCATCCGGATTAATGGAGGCGGCGATTTGATCGGCATTGATTTTCCCCAGATCTCCATCCAGAAGTTTCACAGAGGCCAGAGAATTAGCCATAATTCCCCCTCCTTCATAGAGATAAATATGGGAATATTTATGACAGATCACCTCAGTCTGAATCCGGGTATGCAGCCTGATCGCGATCTGATTGGTCATCGTACCTGATGGGCAAAAGATCGCAGCTTCCATTCCAAAAAGCTTTGCAATCTTCTCCTCAAGGAAATTTACGGTAGGGTCTTCACCGAAAACATCATCACCAACTTTTGCGGAAAACATCGCATCCCGCATTCCTGGCGTCGGCCTGGTGACGGTATCACTTCTTAAATCAATAATCATTTTATGACAAAATATTCGTTTTTAGAACTAGTATGCGGTGCCAGGGTCTTGATCGCTGCAGCAGCTTCAATGGGACGGTCTGTTGCCAAAATATCAGCTCCCCGCTGCACAAATCCTACATAAATCTCATCACCTCTGGCAATGGCGCTTCGGTCTAGGTTTCCCAAAACACCAAGAATGGTGAAAACCCCTTTCTCATGCAAGGCTTGATTGAATTCCTGAGGACGCTCAGCTACTCCGGTAAATGCAATCACGCGGGTCCATGGAATCCCGGTTTCTTCGAATCGTTGAATCTCCTCCTCGTTCCGAATTGTGATCGAAAGCATCAACTCCGGAGCTAGGGAATGCATTTTCTTTGCTGCCGCAAAGCTATAGGTAATCACCGCAGCATGAGCTTCTGAATCGGTTTCCCGAATTTCTTTAATCAACTTTTCATAGGGAACAGATTGCTTCACATCGACGGTCAGCAATACTTTGCCTTTGGACCAGATTAAGGCCTCTTTGAAAGTTGGAACTTTGAAATCAGTCTGTGTTCCTGTCTCATCTTCCAAAAATAAGCCCTGAATGTAATCGTAAGTTACCTCATTGACTTTTCCTTTTCCGTTGGTAGTTCGCTCCAGATCATCATCGTGCATCAGCACCAGCACGCTATCCCGCGTCATTGCCACGTCAAATTCAATAATCGCAGGAGTATATTGAATGACATTGGCAAACGTTTCGATGGCATTCTCCGGAAAGCCTGGATAAGGTCCTCCACGGTGGGCAGAAACTAAAGGGATCCGGTCCGAAGTCCAGGTATAGAAATCACGTGTCTCCTCCAGATTTTCTACCTGAATCAAAAAATCACCTACTTCCTCAGACGAAGTATCTTCAGCTGCATCAAGTTGATTCGTAGTGGATTTTTGATCGCAACCTGAAAAAGCCAGGGTGAGAAAAATAATCCAGTTCCAGTTAATCTTCATTTTTTTTTGCTTCCTTTTTGAAAATAAAATCCAGCCCGCTGCTTCGCTTTTCAAAGATCTCTTCCATGTCTTTCAGCTCCAAATTCAATGCTTTGGTAGAAATCTGAATCTCGATCAAGGAAATCAGGAGTGAAACCAAGAGCGAAGCCATACTACCCACAAACACCCAATTCGCAGCCATGGTATAGCCTCGGAAGAGCAAATACATACAAATGATGCACAATAAAAAGCTAAATACTCCGAAGAGCTGCATGTTTTTGATCAGCGTCAGGCGCCGACGAAGGTTATGGATCTGCTCCACGATGATTTCCTGATCGGGACCTTTGATGTAGTTTTTATGAAGTCCACGGATCAGGCTGGCGATGGCCAAAAACCGATTGGTAAAAGCGAGCATCAATAAGGTGATTGCCGAAAAAAGTAGTGCCGGAGTGGAGAGTTGGAGTTCCATAAATTTTTGCGTGTTTTTAAAGATGGCTCATTTTCAGAAAAGCACAAAAAAGCCTGCTCTTTTTTGAGCAGGCTCTAAGATTAAAGTAATGTACTTATTACGCTACGTTGCCTATTACAACCAGCTTCTCAAGTGTTGGAGATTGTGAACCACCCTTTGGCTCGATCGTGATGGCAAAAGCTCCTGCCTGAGCGACTGCCTCCATCTGTTGAAGAGTCAGTTTCTCTCCTGCATTGACTAATCCAATCCCGATGGGTCCTTGATCACCAATAGCCCAGAGCTGATAATCATATTCGTCACTAAGTTCATTGAGATTGTTAACTGCTACAAATACTTCCTGAGCACTTTGATCCCAAAAGACATTTACCTCTGCATCCTTTTGCATCTCCAGACTTTCTCCTTTGAGCTTGACTAATTTGAAATCTCCTGCTACCAATTTGTCTAATTGGGCATCTTTCTCTTCATAGTCCATTTTGACCTGATTGAGATTATCTGCCAATACAGATTGCTCTTGAAGCAAAGCAGTGAATTGCTGCTCTTTTTCATAGAACTTGCTTGCATAAAAGATCGCAGCCGCTGAGGCCAAAACTGCGACGATCGAAGCTGCTACGGCAAAAGATTTCCAAGGAGAAAGCGGTACGACCTTCGCCTCAACCGGAGCAATACCAGGGGTCGATTTTGCTTCAGTCTGGAATTCTGATTTCAACGAATCAAAAATCCTGTTTTTTACCGCAGCGGAAGGATCCGCTCCCATGCTATTGTCAATGGCAAACATTGCCTCCTCCAATTGATCCAATTCCTCACGGATCTCCGGGTATCTTGCAGCCATGGAAACCACCTCTGCACGCTCGCGCTCCGAAAGCTCTCCGAGAAGGAAGAGTTCCAGTTTACCTGATGTGATGTATGCTTGAATATCCACTTAAATGCTGTCTAAATTTTTCTTTAATACTTGAATTGCTGCCCTCACCCGGGATTTAACCGTGCCAAGAGGAATGTCAAATTCTTCTGAAACTTCTGAATGCGTATAGCCCTGGAAATAAATATATTCGATGATAAAGCGCTGGTCCTCATTAAGGTCTACCATCAATTCTTTCACTCCTATTCCATCCACATGGTCCATTGTCCCGGATTGACTCTCGAGTCCATATACGAAGTCGTCTATTGTATTGGTCTTACTGGATTGTGAAAATTCCTTAGACCGGGTTTTATCAATGGCAGAATTCCTACAGATATTGGCCATCCAGGTGTATAGACGGCCTTTCGTCTCGTCATAGCCATCGATTTTCTGGATGATTTTCACGAAGGAATCGTGGAAAACTTCCTCTGCAATATCCTTATCATAGATAATTCTGGATATCACGCCGAAAAGTGCCCGGGAATATTTCTCATAGAGATATTCCGTCGTTTTCCGGTCTTTGGCTCTTAAGCCTGCTATCAGTTGTTGCTCTTCCAAGTTTGGATGATTTAATACTCCCTAAAAATAAAGCACAAGATCGATTGCTCAATCTTGTGCCCTCAAGTTATCTAAAATTCTAATTTTTACAAGTGAATTACCTCATCATAAGCTGCCGCTGCCGCTTCCATCACCGCTTCCGACATCGTCGGGTGCGGATGTACTGTTTTGATCAGTTCATGACCGGTGGTCTCCAGCTTACGGATTGCGACGATTTCTGCGATCATCTCCGTCACATTGGCACCGATCATATGAGCACCGAGAAGTTCACCGTATTTCTTATCGAATACCAACTTCACAAATCCATCCTTTACACCAGCCGCTGAGGCTTTTCCGGAAGCAGAAAATGGGAATTTACCTACCCGAACTTCATAGCCCGCCTCTTTTGCTTTTGCTTCGGTCATTCCCACAGAGGAGATTTCCGGTGAGCAATAGGTACAGCCAGGGATATTTCCATAGTCCAATGGTTCAGGATGATGTCCGGCAATTTTCTCCACACAGATAATTCCTTCCGCTGAGGCCACATGTGCCAGAGCTGGTCCTGCAATCACATCTCCGATTGCAAAATAACCCGGCATATTAGTTTTGTAATATTCATCTACTTTAATCTTGCCTCTTTCCACTAAGATTCCGACATCTTCCAAACCGCAATTTTCCAAATTGGAAACAACGCCAGCTGCTGAAAGTACGATATCACATTCCAAGGTCTCTTCACCTTTGGGAGTTTTTACGGTCACTTTACATCCACTGCCCTTGGTATCTACCGCAGTGACTTCTGAGGAAGTCATGATGGTCATTCCGGCCTTCTTGTAGATCTTTTCCAAAGTTTTGGAAACCTCCACATCCTCTACCGGCACGATTCGATCCAAAAATTCCACCAGAGTAACTTCGGTTCCGATGCTGTTATAAAAATAGGCAAACTCCACCCCGATGGCTCCTGAACCTACAACCACCATTTTCTTCGGTTGCTTATCAAGAGTCATTGCTTTACGATAGCCGATGATCTTCTTGTCATCAATCTTCATTGCCGGCAATTCGCGGGAGCGCGCCCCGGTAGCTATGATGATATTGTCAGCCGAATACACGGTCTTCTTGCCGTCCTTTTCTGCAACTTCAATTTTCTTTCCAGGCTGGATTTTTCCCCAACCTTTGATTACCTCAATCTTATTTTTTTTCATTAAGAATGTCACGCCTTTGCTCATTCCGTCTGCTACACCCCGGCTACGCTTGATCATTCCTTCGAAATCTACTTTTGATTCATTTACAGAAATCCCGTAATCTGCAGCATGTTGAATGTATTCAAATACCTGAGCACTCTTAAGCAACGCTTTGGTAGGAATACATCCCCAGTTGAGGCAAATGCCACCCAATTCTTCTGCTTCTACGATGGCGGTTTTCAGACCGAGTTGTGATGCACGAATCGCAGCTACATAACCTCCTGGACCACTGCCCAACACGATCAAGTCATATTTTGTCGAAGACATATCTTAATATTATTTGAAAACTGATTGAAACTATGCAAAAATAGGCCTTTTGGATTCAGAAAAAAATTTGGATCGAGACACAAAAACAGGGATCAGAATCGGAATGGAAAGCATTTTTTGAAGAGAAACCAATTAATATTTTTAACAGTAAAGCTATTTTGAAATTTAATTTTAAATAGTAATCCAAATACCTTTTTTTAGCGCAGATAAAACCCAGATGGCAATCCTTTCGGGATTGAAATCGGAAACTTTGGGTTTTTTCCTAATTTTGGGCTTTACATAAACTAAAAAAAGAATGGGTTTACTTTCCGGAAAAACCGCATTGATCACCGGCGCATCAAAAGGCATCGGTCGTGCAATAGCGGTAAGATATGCAGAAGAAGGCGCCAATGTGGCCTTCACTTTTTTATCCAGTGTAGAAAAAGGCCAGGCGCTAGAATCAGAATTAGCTGCTTTTGGAATCAAAGCCAAAGGCTATCGCTCTGATGCCTCGGACTTCAAAGCAGCCGAAGAATTGGTGAATTCAGTCGTGGCGGAATTTGGGACGATCGATATCCTCATCAACAATGCGGGTATTACCCGTGACAATCTGCTGATGCGAATGACCGAGGAAGCCTGGGATGAAGTCATTGGAATCAATTTGAAATCCTGCTTCAATACCGTAAAAGCAGCCACGCGTACGATGATGAAAGCAAAAGCCGGATCTATCATTAATATCACTTCGGTTGTTGGGATCAAAGGAAATGCAGGACAGGCAAACTATGCCGCTTCCAAAGCAGGGATAATTGGATTCACAAAGTCAGTGGCATTGGAACTTGGCTCCAGAAACATTCGCTCCAATGCAGTCGCCCCAGGATTCATCGAAACAGAAATGACCGATGTTTTGGATGAGAAAACAGTTCAGGGATGGCGGGATGCTATCCCGATGAAACGAGGCGGACAGCCTACAGAGGTTGCCAATGCTTGCGTCTTCCTTGGATCGGATATGAGTAGCTACGTATCAGGTCAGGTAATTCAGGTCGATGGAGCAATGCTAACCTAAAAAGAGGGAATATTGAAGTCAATAAAAGTGTGAGTTAATAATACAATCTTTTAAAACGAAGTTGCAGCGAAGCGACTGGGGAAACTCAGTCGTTTTTTTTATCCTTTTTCGGAATAAATAAAACCAAATCTTAACCGATTCAGCTCATTACTTTTAAAACACCTTCGAAAAAAATATTTTTAAATTATTGAAAACCAAAACAATCCAAATCCACAATTCATTACGTAGGTGTTTAAATCAATTAATTAACCTAAACTTTATACGTATGAAACAATCTTTTCAAAAACTCATGAGTTTGGCAATTTTGGCATTTTTTGCCTTCTCCTGCCAAAATATCCAGGAAGAAACTCCTGTGATTAACTCGCTGGCAACTGACGCAGCGATAGCTACTTCAGATTCAGACCTTAACGCCCGAAAAGGCAATCTTAAGGAATATGGAGCCTTTTTAATTGGTTCGGAGGAAGTCCCGGCAGTTAGTTCAGATGGATCAGGGGCGGCTCGCATCACTCAGGTAGATGGAAATACCCTGAAATTTGAAGTAAGAGTGGCAAATACTACCGGGATCATTTTTGCTCACCTCCACAATGCAGCTTTCGGATCAAATGGTCCAGTGGTGGTCACTTTGATCCCAAATCAAGCACCCTCAGGGCTATCTAATGGGCTGATAGCGGAAGGTATGATTAGCGCTTCCGACTTAAGCGGTCCTCTAGCAGGTAAGTCAATCGGACATTTGATTAAAGAACTGGAAGCTGGAAGAATCTATGTGAATGTTCATACTGTTGATAATCCAAGTGGAGAACTTCGCGGACAAGTAAGTGTGATAAAGCCGAACGACAATAAAAATTATGGAGCAAGTCTATCCGGTGCCAATGAAGTTCCAGCTGTGATGTCCAATGGAAAAGGAATCGCCAAATTTAACTTTTCGAAGGCTAATGATGCTGCATCATTTCATGTCAATGTCAATGGCATAGAAGATGTATTATTCTCGCACATCCATTTTGGAAAAGCCGGAGCAAACGGAGGGGTTGTTTATACGCTAAGAGAGGATAAAGTAACAGGACCGGTTTCTGGACTGTATGCTAGAGGAGAAATCATGCCGATGGGATTATCGGGTCAGTTGCTAGGCGGTGATTTGTTTATTCTTCGTGAAGCATTCCGTACAGGCAACGCCTATGTGAATGTGCACACTGATAAATTCCCAAGCGGAGAATTAAGAGGCCAAGTAAATTAAAGTTGAGATCACCCGAAGTAAGAAGAGGCTGTCTCATAAATAGGTTTCAAACTTAGAGATAGTCGATTTTACACAAT
>CAZFSC010000126.1:0-9943 GCA_964521585.1 uncultured Limnohabitans sp. | reverse complement strand
CTGACCCGAATGACGGTGGGGGTGGAGATGATCCAGGATGCTATGAACCTCATCCGGATGTAGAAGGATTTATGGTGCCATGCGGGTCATTAGACCCTGATTGTCCTTGTTGCCATCTCCCAGAAAGTCAAAGGGCTGCCTGCGAGGCAGATGAGCCGCCATGCGAGGATTTGCCATTGAAAAGCATGGAAATTGCCTCACCTGGTGCATCCGGTAAAAATGGCGGGCGTTACGGAATGACTAGAAGTAATGGCAATCAATTTCACGATGGATTGGATATTGCCGCTGAACCAGGTACCTATGTCTATAGCCCTTTTTCGGGAAAAATTACAAACATAGTTTCTTCATTTAGCCCTGGGGAATATAAAGAAATTTCATATGGAAATTATGTCACTGTGGAATCAACTGATGCAAATGGAAACAAATTTTACCTTAGGTATTGTCACCTAAACTATACACTGACAGAATTAGGGGATGAAATAGATGCTGGTCAGGTAATTGGTATATCTGGAAATACTGGCAACGCCAGCGGAGTAACTAACAATCATGTGCATATAAGGGCAAGAACCCTGGATTCCAATGGAAAAGAAGTGAAAGTGAATCCAGAAGATTATTTGAAAACCAAGTGGGATACGGAGGCAAATATCTCAGTAGATCCTTGTAACAACTAAAAGAAAACTAAAATGAAAAAATTACTAATTTTACTCACGCTGATCATAAGTATTCAGCAAAATGTCAATGCGCAATTAGTGCCATTACCAAGCACGCAACCAATTGAGATCTCAGATATCAATCTCAAAAATCCGGCAAACTCCAAGAAAATCCATTATGGAGAACCGGCTGAAAAATTGATTCAGGCATTCGGATCACCAGACTCCTCTGAACCCTTTGTTTTTGAAATGAATGAAAGAGTTGGATCGTTATACAAATACGGTCAAAATCGTCTCCTCTTTCAGGAAAATAAATTATATTTATTTACCATTAAGTCAAACAGTATACATTTAGGTAAAGGAACCAATTATATAAAAGTAGGAGATCCTATCGCTGTTTTAGACACCTTCTACCCCAACTACATATTGAAAGACAACATAGTTAGGGCAAGGATAAAAACAGGTACAACTGAGATTGATGGAAGCTTAATTATATTTACAAATGGTTCCACAATTACAGAGTTTATTCTTCATTTTGATTGATTTTCACCAATTAATTAAGACTTAAGAAATTATTTAAAGAGGTTTACAAATTTGTAAACCTCTTTTTTTTTAAATTAAGAGAAGTTCTATTGGATTAAATTTTCATCGTCAGGGAACTCAAAAAGTAAATTAATTATGAGGCTAAGACGAGCCTTGATCCTTGAAATTCTAAAATTAGATTTTAAATCTGCAGGGCTGAAAGAAATTCATTTTATTGACTTACAGCTACCTATGAATTTCATCCAAATCTGATTTTACAAAAGCACCCATCAATGAAACCCCAGCTGAAATCAAGAAAAACATCAAGCTGAAAGCCACTGCTGCCGTTTCTTCAATTCCTGCATAGGTATGAGCATAGACAAAAACCAATTCCCGTGCACCGACTCCACCTATCGTCAGCGGCAGTACTGCCACAATAGACGAAAGAAGAAATACCAATTGATAAGCGAGAATATTCTCAGTAATGCCAAGGGACTTTAAAATAAACCAAGCACAGACCAACTGTGCGATTTGACCCGCAAATGACCATCCGTTTGCAGGCCAAAATGAAGGTAAGAAGTCACGAAAGAAAAGCTTTTGCGCCAGCCAAAATGCTGGGATAGTCAAAATCAAACCTGCAATCATCAACCCATTCCAAAACTGACTTTCCAAAAAATCCAGCTGGATATCAACGATCAAAAACAATCCAAAAAGCAGAAAAACTATCGCTACCAATCCTCCCAATCGGTCTAACAACGCAGACTGAATCAACTTTTTCACCGGAGTCTTAAATTCCTTGTTCAGCAAATAAACTTTATATCCATCTCCGCCGATTCCTCCGGGAAGGAAGAGATTATAAAACATCCCGATGAGGTAAAGCTTGAAATTCACCATCTCAGATAGGTAAAGACCGATATTTTCAAAATATTGATTAAGTCGAATTGCCGTAGCCACTTTACTTAAGATAAAAAAAATCATAGCTGGGACTAGCCAAAGCCATTGGATAGTTTTGGTGATTTCGAATAGCTGAGCAGTATCAATTTTTCGAAAAACCAGATACAAAGCCAATCCCGTCAGCAGAAGCTTCAGAAAAGTTTTGATCTGGTTTTTGAATTGGGTCAAGGTGGTTAAAAAGAATTAAGGGTTGATTATTAAGCGCTAACAGTTCTTCGTGCTGCTTTTGAAAAGCAGGACAGCCAGGAAAATCGGTACTTATGAAACAATCTCCAACCTGTTGCCTACTGCAAACTGTTACTGCCTACTTTTTTAGATTTCTGATTTTATACTTCTGATTTTAAATTCAAACTTCTGACTTCTTCCATATTTCCCTGAAAAACCGACTTTACCTTATAGGTTTTCTTGTCCTGGGATTCAAAATAGGTTCTTACGATAATTTCGGCAATGATCCCTGTAGTTATAAACTGGATTCCTCCCAGCACCAAAATAAACCCAAGAATCATAATCGGACGACCCCAAATGTCCTCTCCGAAGACTTTTAGCACGAGCAAATAAATATTTATCAATAGACCAATCATGAATGCTATCAGTCCAATCCCTCCAAACAAATGGATGGGCCGCTGAAAATACTTTTGGAAAAAGAGCATCAATATCAAGTCTGCCATGACTTTGAACGTTCGGCTCAGCCCATATTTTGATTCTCCGTGAATTCGGGGATGATGCTTCACATCCACTTCTGTCATTCGGGCTCCTTGCTGTTTGGCTAATACAGGGATGAAGCGGTGAAGCTCTCCATAGAGCCCCATCCCCTGGGCGATTTCCGCCCTATAGACCCGAAGGGTACATCCGTAGTCATTCAGATAGACTTTGGTGCTGTTTCGGATCACCCAATTGGCAATTTTACTCGGGATTTTGCGGAGTACGAATCCATCTTTTCGGTTTGCTCTGCGACCCGCGACTACATCCCAATCTTCCTCCATGGCTTTATTGAGCATAAAAGGTAAATCAGAGGGATCATTCTGCAAGTCCCCATCCATTGTCGCGATATACGTGCCGGTAGCTATATCAATTCCTGCCGCCAATGCAGTCGTTTGACCATAATTCCGATTAAAAATTACAAGCTTGGTCCGATCATTGGCATATTTCTTCACTTCCTTGACCGTACTGTCGGTAGATCCGTCCTCGATTAGTATCACCTCATAATTAAGGTCTTTTAAGGCCCCATATACTTGTTCCAGAAGTGGCCTGATATTTTGCTCTTCGTTGAAAACGGTGATGACTACTGACAATAAAGGCTTGCTCATTTGCTAAAATTTCGTCAAAAATACGGGTTTTTTTACTTCCTGAGACAAAGATGGGTAGGAAGATCCCCGGAGACAATAATATATTATCCACCCTATATTCCTTGTTCTTATCTTTGCCGCATGTACAGTATGCCTTCCAAAATCAACCCCTGGGTCGTTATGGCCATTTTTACAGTTTTGGTGGGACCGTTTGCTTTGAGCTTCCATATGCATTATCCAGACGAAATGTACTACAGCAATGCGGCAGTCCGGATGCTTCAAAACGGCGACTTTCTCACCACTTATTTAGGTTCAGGTGAACTGCGGTTCAAAAAACCTATCTTGACCTACTGGGCAGTTTTATCCGGTTTCAAAATTTTCGGTGTCAATGCTTTTGCCTCCCGGATTTTCTTTTTACTGGCCGGTACCGCTACGGTAGGGCTTACCTATTTACTTGCCAAGACTCTTTTCGCTAATCGAAAAATTGCCGGACTATCGGCTCTGATAATGGCTTCCAATCCGATACTGATTTTTTCTGCCACTCGCTCCATACCGGATGTGTTGCTAGTGCTATCCATGACTGCAGCTGCCATTGGATTTGCAGGGCTGATTAAATACGGAAATGCTGTTTCCAAAAAATACCTTTGGATACTCTACCTAAGCTTGGCATTGGCCTTTGAAGTCAAAGGGCTCCCGGCAATCGCACTGGGTGGCTTGGGAATACTGATTCTCCTCATCAACCCCTGGCAGCAAATCCGTTGGAAAACACTCCTTTATTTGCCGGCTATTATCGTAAGTGTTTTAGTGGCAATATTTTGGTTTGCAGCGATGTGGAATATGTACGGTCCGACATTTTTGGATGGTTTTTTATATGATCAGGTGGGCACGCGGGTGACCTCAAAATCCCTTTTGATACTTCAAAATGGATTGTTAGCCTTTTTCCTTTTGAATATCATGTTTTTCCCCTGGATTTTCTTTGGCTTGAGAAAACCGCAACAAACGCTTCAAAAAATGTGGCAAGAGAATCGGACTTTTTTTGTTTTTGCTTTGATTTGGGCCTTGGCTATAGTAGGAATGGGTGCGCTGACCAGTAAATTTTATGAGCGTTATCTCCTTCCCGTGGCACCGGTCATAGCAGTTTGGATTGCCTGGTTTTTGGTACAGGCAAAATTTGAATTACAAAAATTCAGCTTAAGAATTGTACTGGGATTTTTTCTGCTAGTGAACCTGATCGTTTTGGGTTTTAGTCTTTGGCTGAACTGGAGAATGCAGTTCAGTGGCTGGATCTGGCTCCAGCTTTTCTTGGGGATATTGATTTTCGGGTATTTGGTGAGGTTGTTTGTTTTGCATTCCAAACTTGCAAAGGGGATATCATACAGTGTTTTATTGCTGTTTTTCCTAGCCTCTACAGTGACTTATCGGATATCACTTCCCGACCAGGGACAACAATTTCAGCAGAATCTTTCAAAAATTCCAACCAGCAAAGAGCCGATTGCTTTTATGGGAAACCTTCATGTCAGCAGCAAAATACGGGTTGGATTGGGTAGTGAATATGAGGTAGTCGATCTGCCAAAAGAGGGCTGGGAATCAAAATTAGAAGAGTTTCCAAATCTGATTATTGAAGATCAAGCCATCCACCTTATTGATAGTAGCGCATACCAGCTTGTCACTCAGACGGTAAATTGGGATTCAAAGGCAATCCCAAAACTATTGATGGCAGCAGGAAGCCCAGAATTTGATCGCATTCTAAACACTCATAAAAAGTCTTATTTCTTGCTGCGGAAAAAATAACTCAAAAAGCATCCGAGCTGACAGGATTATATTCCAGAAGATTTTCGTAGATCTGGATCCGGGCAGTCCGAAGCGGTGCTCCTCTAAATTCGACGTCGTACTTTTCCTCATGAAGCAATCGCTCAAACTTCGTCACCGGATCGGGGGAGTCCTGATTCCAACTAACAAAAATTGCCTTCCTGTCCTGGCCGACATGCGTATCTATCCCTCGCCAGAGGTCAAACTGATGCTTGCGGGCACCCATATTGATGACAAATGTCTGAGGATGCTCTACGAGATAGAATGCAAGTTCGGATGCCATATGGTAAGTCTCTGAGAAGACTATTGGCTGATCGAGTCCCAAACTATCCTTTAGAAGCTCAATACGGTCCGCAAGTTCACGATAGCCAACCAAACGTTTGAAGGATTTACGCTCCAAAGTTTTGATGGGATTCCAATCTTTCAAAGGAAAAAATCCAGGCATAACCAGAATCAATGGCAAGGCAAAACTGAATGCAACTCCGACTTTTTTGATTCTTTCCCATTTGAATGATTGTTCCGATACCCATTTACTCATGTAAATAGGCAGGGTAGCGTATGCAAATGCCGGCCAATTCGCTTCCACATCATTGAATAGAGTTAAGAATCCAAAACCAATCCAAGAGAAAATTACCGGTAGGAGTAGGAATATTGTTTTGGGGTTTAACATTTCCCGCCAATTTCTTAGAGAATTAAAAAATATAGGCAGGAGAAAAACCGAAATCATCCCCAGCTGACCTGCCCAATATTCACCTAATCTAGCAAGCCATTGCATAAACTGAAACCCTTCTCCTGAGCCAGAGACACCACCCAGGGACGCGAGGTGACGATAGGTAATAAAATCGTTTTGCAAGTTCCAGATAAATCCAGGCACAAACCCAATTGCCCCAACTATCAAAAAAATGAAATAGCCAATCTGATTATTTCTCCACTGACGGGTGAGAAGCAAATAAACCAGGATCATGGGACCAATGACAATCATGATGCTTTTAGCCATCAAACCGAAAGCCGAGGCCAAGCCTGCTAAGGCCCACCAAGTCATTTTTTGTTCCTGCAAGGCTCTATAAACCCAAAATAGACTAAGAATCCAGAAAAAAATCAATTCTGAATCAGTCACATGAAAAGTTGAAAACAACATCCAAAAGGGCATGGACATCATCAGGATGGAGGCCCAAAATGCAATTTGCTTACTCTTATAAAGATAGTCAGAAAATAAGAAAACGATCCAGGCAGTACCCAAGCCGAGCAAAATAGCATTGATCCGGACTCCAAGTTCGGTGATTCCAAAGATGGCAGTGCTGATTCTATTAAAAACAGCAATCAAAGGTGGCTTGGAGTAATAATGCCAGTCCAAATTTTGGGACCAGAGCCAATACTGGGCTTCCTCAGTAAAAAGATTGATCTCAGTTCTCAGTGTAAAAATGATCTTTACCAGAGAAATCAGGATAGCGACTACCCAAAACAGTCTTGTATAGTTGGTAGAATTTACCATTTGAAATCAGCTTAAAAATAAAAAACCCTCAGTTTCCTGAGGGTGTATACGTAAATAAATAATTTAGTTACTGTTTAGCCAGTACCATTTTCTCTTTATATTTTTTGATTTGTCTTCGGAGACCTTCTACCACTTCGTCTGTAGCAGCCTCGAAAGAGTCAGATTGATTCTTGGCAAAGAACTGCTTTCCTGGAACATTTATTTTGATCTCGATAATTTTATTGGCGTTCTTTTCATTTTTATCAATTCTCATAAAAACTTCTCCGTCAATGATCTGATCGTAAAAGGTGTCCAGCTTGTCGGCCTTTTTCTGGATAAAATCGATCAATTTTCGATCTGCGTCGAAATGAATGGAGTGCATCTGCAGTTTCATAATGATTTGCATTTAGTTGTTGAACAATAATTTATTTATGCTTTAGGGTGTGCCTGTTCAAACACCGCCTTAAGTTTTTCCATGGAATTGTGCGTATAGACCTGCGTAGCAGCAAGGCTGGAATGTCCAAGTAAATCCTTGACGGCATTGAGGTCAGCTCCTTTGTTGAGGAGGTGGGTTGCAAATGTGTGCCTTAATAAGTGCGGACTCCTGCTGGAAGTCTGTGCAAATTGATCCAAATAATGCCTCACAGTACGGTATATCAGCATAGGGTAACTTTGCTTTCCTTGATTACTGACAATAAAATAGGCACTTTGATCTGTTTTTGAAAACCTTTCTTCAAATACTTTCTGATACGAAAGGATATTCTGCTTGAGCGCAAAAGTGATGGGAATTATTCGCTCTTTTTTACGCTTGCCAAGGACTTTCACCGTATTTTCGATCAGATTAATATCCGACCACTGAAGTCCAGTCAGCTCGGAAAGACGTACTCCCGTCTGGTATAAAAACTCCAGAATCATTTTGTCCCGTTGGCCTTCAAAGCCGGCATCATATACCGCCTCTTCCAAAACGGCATCGATGACAGATTCCTGTAAGAATTCGGGAAGTTTCTTGGGGTTTTTAAGCGATTTCAACTTGTAGGTAGGGTCACTTACAATCAGTCTGGATCGCAACAGGAATTTATAAAAAGAGCGAAGGGTAGCGATTTTTCGATTGACTGTTTTACTGCTTTTCCCTTCTTCTACCAGATCGATTATCCAGGCTCTGATCTCAGCAGAATTGACTTTCTCGATGGCTTGATTTTCGAAAGATAGACTTACGAATTCCTGAAACTGTTCTAAATCATGACGGTAGGCAGTTACAGTATGTGTACTTGCCTTCTTCTCATACTCCAGATAATTGATAAAAGAATCGATCATGCTTTGGATTTACTATCAATATAACGCAAGATCTATGGATTAGAGGTGTCACAGATACATAAAAAACACAAAAAAACGCAACACCTTTGGGATGCTGCGTTAAATATTTGAATTCAAGCTGGATTACTTCGCTTCTTCAGTCTGAAGTTTTTGCTTATAAGCCGCTTTGATTACCTGATCTCTTCTTTTGACGGAAGGTTTGGTGAAAGCCTGACGGGCTCTGAGTTCGCGAACCGCACCGGTTTTGTCAAACTTCTTTTTGAAACGCTTTAGCGCTTTTTCGATTGATTCGTTTTCTTTTACGTTTACAATGATCATAGTGTACACCCCCTTTCGTGATGCAAAGGTAAGGGAATAATTGTAAAATTGAAAGATTGGAAAATTAATAAATCAGATGGCGATTTTGTAGGTAATTTTAAAGATAGGGCTCAATCTTTAGGCTAACATCATCCATTTAAACTAATTATTTACCCGCCCCCCCAATTGAGTTTGACCGATTAACAGATTTTCAACAAATACTTTAAGTGATTATTTGGATGAGAAGTTCTGCATTTCTAGTTTTAGACAGGCTAGCTTTTTAATCAATCTTTTATTTAAAAAAAAAATGAAATGAAAAAATCAGTGTTTTTTAGCCCTTGTCGTACTGGGTATGGTCTTGGGTAGTATTTCAGTAGTGCAGCCGGTGATGGCAAACAGTGATGTTGAATGCGAGATGTTTGTAGATCCATTTGGATGCGATGCGTGGATATGTAGTGATGTTCTAAATTGGCACTGTCCTGGACAAGGAGAAGATGGAGGTAAAGGATATGGCAGCTGGCCAATGCAGTAACTAATTTTATGAAACAATATATTATTCTAGTAGTGGCATTTTTCGTGTTGATTTCTTGCAAGAAATCAACTGGGGAAAATGCCCTACCTCTTTTATTGAATCTAGATTTTATCGATTCAATAAAAGTTAATGAAAATAAATTTTTCCTTAATAGTTTATTTCATGTTCAGTTAATTGGAGACAGCTTAATTGGAGTTGCGTCCTACCGGTCTCCTGGGGTGGGTTTTTATCATATTTCAGGAGAACAACGAAAGCGAATAGCTTCTGGTGACTACCCAATAGGCTCCTTCTTACCTTCCTACTTTGATGCCTCTGAATATCCCATTGTTTACATCTTGGATAAACGAAGCGAATCAGTTCTAGTCTTTCAGGTTGAGGATCAAGAATTGATCAAAAAGATCAAACTTGATTTGCCCGATGGCAAGGAGATTAAAATAATGGAGTCTAAGTTCAAAAAAATTAAAGACGGTTTTCTAGTCGAATTAGCATCCTCAGAATTTGAACAGTTCAACCCAAAATATTATAAGGAAAGTGGAAAATTGATCCATTTTTTTGATGAGGAAGGTCGAATGATCGAGGATCCCTTTTTGGAATATCCCGATGTGATAAAAAATATCGAGAGTTCCTTGACCGCAGCAGATTACCTTAAGCTAAGTTCTGGTGATGAATCGCTTTACATCACCTTTCCACATGAGCGGCTGATCAGAAGATATGATACCAATGATTTCGGAAAGTTTCTAGAACAAATCCCGTTCCCCAAAAGCAGGTATTTTGACTATCACCTAGAAGGGGCTGAACAAATCTATTCGTTTGAGGAAATGAACAAAACCGCTATCCCTCAAAAATTCAAAATCCCTAAAAATCACTACTTCAATTCGATTCATGAGACAAACAAATTGATCGTAATTCAAACATGGCTAATCGGTGACGAGAGCAAGGGATTAGACCGAAAATCCCATTTGATGATTTACGACAAAAAGGAGGAAAAGTGGTACGAAACCTCCAATCCCAGAAATATCCTAGACATTGGCATGCTAGCAGGAATGGTCAATGATACGCTTTATTTCTTTGAAGGTAGTTTGATGAAACACGATGAAAAATACATCAA
>CAZFSC010000125.1:0-9991 GCA_964521585.1 uncultured Limnohabitans sp. | reverse complement strand
ATTGTTGCCTTGTTGGAAATATAGATTGGTTTTTAAAATCAGGTTTTTTTCAAATCTCTATTTATCCTTTTCCGATTTTTGATCTTCCTCAGGCTTTTGCACTTCTTTTGACTGGATTTTTAATGCAATCGGTAGAGACGGATCATAATTTTTCAGTTCTAGAACGGACGCCGGTAAGCTGAATCCTTGTGCAACCAATGCAGCCACAGTATCACTCATCACTCGCGATCGGATATTATGATGTACCGAGCGCTTGGTAGCTTTGAATGTGTCAATCCAAAACTGAACTTTGATATTGATGGTATTGGTAGCCAATTCATTGATGGTAACTCCTGGCTTTTTATCTCCCTGCAATACTCCCTCTACCTGATTGACAGTATCAAGAATAATCCGGAGAGCTTCAGTTGGGTTATTTTCATATGCTATCCCTATGATAAAATCATAGCGTAAAAATCCATCTATCGTATAATTGAAAAGTGGATTTTTGAGGATGATTGAATTGGGTAGGAAAAGGTCTTTCCCATCAGGAGTTTTGATCAAAGTTTCGCGGATATTGATGTCTTTTACAAATCCCTCGATTCCATTGATTTCGATGAGATCATCTATTCTGAACGGGCTTTTGAAAGCCAAAATGATTCCTGCCAGAAAATTTTCGCCGATATCCTTCAGCGCAAAACCGATCACAAAAGTCAAAAGTCCTGCACCCGCCAGCAACTTATTGGTAAAGCCCTCTAGTCCGAGCATGTAAAGCGTGACGAATACAATGATCGTCTTGATCGCAAAGCTGATGATTTGAGATATAAAAGTGGCCGTAATCGGATTTGGAGATCTTCTGATCAACCGAAGTTTGATCTTTTGTTTGATGAAGTTGGCCAACACAAACCCCAAAATCAAGAAAGCAAGCGTGACCAAAAGGTTCATATAATTTACCTCAAAGTATTCGATTACATCCTCATAAAACTGAATCGTCTTTTCCATCATTTAAATTTTATCGGTTTGAACCAATGATTCTATAACTCACTCCTGTACTGATAAAATAATCTTCTACATTCTGATTATTTCCATATCCCGAAAACACATCAATCAATAAATTATTATTCACAAGATAAGCTAAACCTCCCTCGAACCGGGTTTGAAAAATAGAATTCCTAATCTGACTGTAATTGCCGATGAATCCGTTTAATTTTTTCGTTATCGGAAAGCCAAAGTTCAACACATATTTCCCAGTCGGTTCAGGACTGTTTCCATCATAGGAAATAATCCAGTTTGTAGCAAAACTCATTTTTTTTGGAAGTGCCCAATTGGCCACGAAGACCATCGTGGGAGCCAGATGATTTGATTCAAAATCCTGAGATACATGCGGAATCTTCAGACGCATCTGAAAACCAGTTACTGGAATCCATCCCTTTTGTTCATTGATGTGTACCCGGAAACCCAGTTGGAGATTGCTGAGTCCACTGAGTGTGGAATTAAAGGCTTCCAGATTATTGTCTTGATACCTGTAATCTATCAACGCACTGAATTCCACCGTTTCCAGGACACCATATCTTATCACTGAGTTAGAAAGAAAACCACGCACAGTATTTCTTTCAAAAGAAGTGTAATAATCAAACCCTTGCTGAAATTGTAATATGTTTTTACCTACCGTAAAAGCTCCGATTGATTGACCTGGCCTACCTGTCCTGATGGTCTCATTGTATTGGGCAAAGCAGAAATTTGATGTACAGTATAAAAAAAGTAAGGTAAAAATGTATTTCATGTATCCGGTGTGTGATAAATAGTTGGAGTTGGATTTATTTGATAGGGTATCAATCATTCTTCTTCAAACAGTGGCAATTCCAGACTGTATTCTGCAGATTTGATGTCTTCCTGAGAAATCCAATAGTTTGAAGTCAGAAGTTGATATATATTCTTTTCAGGATGATTTATGGACCAGATGAATTTATGGGCGTCTTTAAATTCCACTGTGCCATCAAGCTGATCCGCATAGAGTCTTTTGACTAGACAACGGTCTTTTAGTCCTCCAGCAATGACTTTTGCTATAATCTCCCAATCCTGGATAACATCTATACCTTCATCGTCCAGAATCTCAAACGTAATCTGAGTTGCTTCTGTGTTTGGAAAGGTTCCATTAAATGCTTTAAACAGGAGCTGATTTATATTGAAAAGGTCATAATGCAGTCCAGGCTCGGGGTATTCCTCCGCTACCTTGTCCGCGGTCATTTCATGTGAGATGGATTGAATTTGACCTTCGTTTAAATAGTCTCCCAATTTATAATCCAGGATGATCCGAGCTGCTTCATGGGGGTCAAAATCAGTAATGGCCATGAGCAGCATTTCCCTCAGATTTTCCTTTTTAATCTGTTCAGTATCCTGATAATCAAATGCTTTTAAAAGATTGACGTAATCCTCATCTGTCCAATAAGTCTTGATTTCATTGATCGTGGTTACATTTTGTATTGTTACTTTCATTTTATCGGTTTGGGATTAAATTATTTCTCGAGTCAGCTAATTTGAATGCATGATTCACCTGAATTATTGATCAAACCATGGCATTTACCTGCAAGGAGTCTAAACAGAAAAGTCCTGAAATCCGTGATTTGTTTACAATTTCTATCATTTGGTCTATTTTCATTTCGTCACAAGTACTGAATATATTGATATCAGAGTTCCTTTCTTGAGTGACATGGCTAAGCAATTTCCCCTCGACAATATCGATGTTGGTGTTCTTTGGAAATCTGACCATGTAGTTCAATTTGTCAATGTCATCGGGAGTGAAATGATCATCCTCAGATTCGCAAACGAGATGTGCATTGATAGTTCCCTTCCAGTTTTGTGATATCAGTATGGCGGTCAGAATTGACAGGTTGTTGTTGCCGATATCGAAAGTTTCCATCCAGTTGGCAGGAAAATCCCTCAGCCAGAGATTGATGGTTTTTTCGATTGCCAGACTTGCCGTGGAGTAGGGGATGTAGATATACATACCATAGTTGTTTCGCTTGGCATCTTCATAAAGTTTATTAATGTTATCGGCTTCGTAATCATTGGAATCCACGCTTAGGAAAAGGGTGTTCGGTTTGAAAAATGCGGCATTCAAAGACTGCATGCTTGCGTTGATGGTCCTGTTAAAACCTTCATTGTCAACCATGGTATAGGATGTGGAAATCTTTGCCTCTTTAAATTTATTGACAGAGTTAATCACAAAAGACTGAAGATAAAGTTGTTCACTTTTGTCAGCATTTCTAAGCAAGAGGATTTTAGTGGAGCCTTTTGGATTGATGATCGAATAAATCAATTTGAAAGAACTTCGAAGATCCTTGGCTTTGACTACCGGAAACAGCAAATCTGGACGCCAGGACCTGACCTCTGTTTCGCTCTTTAGTTCATTGGTTCGTTTGGTCGACCATTCCGCTAGGGCAGTGAATAGACCACTTCTGGAATCACCTGCCTCGGATTTTAAACTCAGCCGCATCAGATAGAGGTAGAAGAGAATGATGAAAACGATGGAAAACATCGCCACCATAACATTCAAGACAAACATCATCGCGATACATCCGATAGCCCCCAATGCAGGGATAATTATGGGTAATTTCAAAGTAGGTCGGAAACTCGGAAGACTTAGCGATTGCTCAATCAGGACCACCACGTTTACCATGGCGTATGTGATCATGAAAAACATAGTCAGAAGCGGTGCAATGGTATTTAGATTACGAAGGGCCAGTCCAATAATGACGATCACAGCAGTAATCAACATCGCATTGATGGGCTCACCACGGCGGGATTTTTTGGAAATGAAACTACTTCTGGGCAGAATGTTTTTTTCGCCTAATGCAAGTAAAATCCTGGGAGCACCCACAAACGAACCTAGGGCAGATGATAGAGTCGCTCCAAGTAGACCCGCCAACACGATAGGCGGATAAAGTGCTTTTTCTATGAAAATAGTATAATTGCTGGTCAGCTCCTCAGGTGTGGCAATCAACGCTGCAACGAAGACAAGACAGATGTAAATGATTGTAGTAAGGATCACAGAGGTCAGCGTGCCGTTGGGAATACTCTTTCGGGGATTGGTGAGATCTCCCGACATATTCGCTCCAGCCATCACACCGGTAACTGCGGGGAAGAAGACTGCGAAAACTACCCAGAATGAACTGTCCTCTGAATTGTTTTCAGTGGAACCAGAAAAGCTTCCAATCCATTCAAAATCATAATTTAAATCCTCTGCCAGCAGCGATCCAAATATGGAGATCAGCGAAAGCACGATAATGCCTAGAATGAAATACTGGATCTTGAAAGCGAAGCTGGTACTGATAAACGCAATGATCATCACGACCAAAAAAACAGCTACATCCAGCATCAGTGGATTGATATCCGGTAAAATCATCTGTAAGCCTTCCCGGAAACCGAAAACATACATGGCCACTGCAATAGCTTGGGCAAAGTAAAAAGGAATCCCGATGGCCCCGCCGATTTCCAGTCCCAGTGATTGCGAAATCAGGCTAAAAGCTCCACCACTCCCGATACGTACATTTGTTGTGATGGAAGATAGACTAAGGGCTGTGGTAAAAGTGATCGCCACAGCAAGCAAAACAATCGCTATCGCACCGAGGATCCCGGCATTACCGACTACCCAAGGATGCCGAATGTACATGATCACCCCTAAAATAGTCAGTGTCGTCGGGGTAAATACGCCTCCAAATGTCCCGAAGGTCTTTTTGGGTTGAATATTATTTGGTGATGCCATGGATTGGTTTTCGAGAGTTAGGATAAAATAATCTTGAAAAATTTTATTTCCACCGATAAATCAGCTCGCTATTGCTCCAACTTTTAGGCTTAGTTCTCTTTTCCTTTAGTCACTTTTTTTAACATGGAAAAGAGCAAGCCTCCCGAGATGGCACCTAGGATATAGAGTGCCATACTGATGACCGAAAGCGGGAGTTCCACATGCCATCTGATAAAACTCAGGCGCACAGTATATAGATTTTGAAGGATGAAAATCCCCAGTGCACATAGAAATAGGACCAATAAGATGGTTTTGACTGTCTGCACTTTAAGTTCAATCAAATTTGTATCGAGCGATTTCTATGCCCTGAGGAGCATTGAGATTTGCCTGTTCCTCCGCGGTGATGAAGATTTCTTTCGGCTCAAAAGGGGTAGAGGTATTCAATACTGCTTTTTCAGCATTTTTATTTCTCAATTGCCCAAGGTTTTTGATTTCGCCATTTTCTGTTCTGATCCACACACTGTAGTTGTTCTTGCCGGGGTCTACTCTGCTGGCCTGAGCCAGATTTTCCGCTACCAGCTCAATCACGTAATTGTTCTGTTTATCTTGTTTTTTCTTGACTGAAATTTCAGCGGCCGGCACTATACTGGACACTGGGAATTTTGTTGTACTGCCACAGGAGCTGAAGAGAATGATCAGCACGATGATCGATAAATTATATAATGGTCTCATAGTTATTTATTTTAAATTGATCTGTTGGTTTTGATAGTTTGAAAATTGCTTTTGCCTCATCAGGTCATATTAAGCACGTGTTTATTGATTTGATATTTAAACTCATTCACTGACTGAAGTATATCCTATTTAGAAAATCGTATAAAAAAGCAAGCTCATCTTTAAACTATCGCTAAATAGTTTTACTCACAGAATTAAAATAGCGATTGCAAACCAGAAAGGAGAAACAATTACGCTCAGGTAAGTTGCCTTTCAATTTAATCTGAATCGCAAGCCTGGTGTTGTCATTTACATGACAATTCTAAATTTGAAGCCGTGTCATTGGGAAAAAAGTACAGGCTTAAACCATTACTTCCCTGACAACTATATAAGGGTGTGTTTCCCTAATTTACTAAAATATTGACAATTGCTTCTAAAAAACCGGAAATTATTTTCCTGGAATGAATTAAAATTCAATGATTGAAGTGTTTTTTTTCAAATCCTTAAATTATCGAAACTGATTTCGACAAAATTCAAATACTTTTAAATCGAATTGTTTTGAACCAGATGGATTGCTTTTTTACGAAATGGATGCTTCTGAAAGTCAATTTAAATTTTGCCGATATCGACTTTATACCGGGTGAATCTAAGGGAAAAAATTACTGATAGACTTTGATCTTTTTTGGAGGAGATTTGATAGACTTGACCAGTCTGTACTCAAATACATACCAGCACAAAGAGAGTAAAAAGATCAAAATGAGACTGACAAGAATCACGGACTGCATTGGAAGCTGGTAACGCTCCAACATGAAATAAAACATGAACCCTGCAATGACGACGGTAAATCCCCAGTTGAGATATTTCCAATAGCCCATCGGAGCGATTTCTTCCTTTACATTTTTCTGGAATTGTCTTTTGAGGGCAATCCAAATTCCAGTAAGGATAAGCCCACAAATAGACAAACCGGCAAAAAACCATAAGACTTTAGTGAGGAGTCCACCCCAATTCCCAAAATGCAAGGGATCGGCGATGTCATTCAAATACATGACGGTGGGGATGGTTTCGGCCCGTTGTACTTGCAGAACCTCGTTTGAAATCGGATCTATGTAAATGCGATTGGCTCTATTTCGAACCAGCGGCACTTGGCTCTTACCTGTAATATAGATGGCTTGGGAAGGACTAGCAGCCGGAACAATGTCTCCGATATTCAAGCCTGGAATTTCCTCCTGTGCCAATTTCATAGCTTGATCGTAATCCAAATGGTAAGTGAATTCATCAGAGTCTGAACTTTCAATTTCCCGACCTTCCAGTTTTGGAGCGGTAGGATTGGCGAGATCCGATACATTACCGATGTTGGTTCGCTCTACAAAGTACCATATCCCCGTAACTGAAAACAATAAAGCAAAAGGTAAAGACCAAAGTCCTACCACGCGATGCATGCTGCGAAAGAGCACTAAACTGCCTTTGTGTTTCTTCAGATCAAAAAGTTTTTTCCACCATTTTTTATAGAAAATCAAGGCCGTCACCAGAGAAATCATTAAAAAGAAAGCAAAAACCAATACCAGAAAATAGCCGATTTGATAAAAAGGCATAAAGAGATAGTAATGAAAATCACGAAAAAACCGCTGGAAAGTCACATTGGTGCTTCCTGTGACTTCCCCCAAGATAGGATCCACAAAAACATACTTTCTATTCCCATCCTTTTCCATATAGACAATATCGTTGAGGTAGGGAGCTTCTGAAGTGACCCAATACGCTATGGATCTGTCTGGATATTTTTCTTGGATAGCCTGTACAAGTTGATTGTAAGAAACACGCTCACCGGTACCTGAGGCCCGTAATCCTGGGTAGAAAAGCCAGTCCATCTCGTTACTTAAGGTGGCCATGGTACCAGAAAAGCATACTATGAAAAATAGTATGCTCAACTTGATACCTATCCAACTATGTACCTGAAATAAAGTCTTTTTATTCAGTTTCAAGGCCTATGATACTTTATTTAAAATGTGTAAGATACAGTTGTCATGATGCTCCTTGGACTTCCGGGAAATGCCCTGAGCACATCATATCCGCCCACCCAGTAGATGTCATTGAACAGGTTGTTTACGTTTACCTGAAACTGGACTTTGTCAAGTTTGTAATACAACGCTGCATCAAAAACACCATAGGCTGGGAAGACATCCGGCTGATCAGCCGATACGATCGATCCAAACCGGTCGGATACATAATTGTAACCCAAACCTACTCCCAATCCATTAAATGAGCCCTGATCAAAAATATATTTGGACCAGAAGTTGGCGGTATTGCGGGGAGCGTTTGGCTTTTGTCTTCCGATCACACTTTCATCGTCTGCCTGCGTGATTTTGGCATCGTTGAATGCATATCCGGCCACGATGGACCAATTCGGTAAAATGTTTCCGGTCAAATTCAGTTCTGCACCTCTGGATTGCTCCTCTCCAAGCTGAACCAGTCGCTCTGGGTTGTTTGGGTCATTGGCATTGTATAAGCCACCTTGCTCCACGATCTGATAAAGTGAAAGTGTGGCACTGAGTCTTTTATTGAACCATTCAGTTTTGGAACCTACCTCCAGCATTTCGCTGGTCAGCGGATCAAAAGGTCCTCCTGCCTCAGGATTGATGATGGTAGCAGCATTCTGTGGCTGATAACCTTTTACCCAGGTTCCATAGAGATTAACATTCGGGTTCACTGTGAACACCAAGCCCACTCTGGGCAACAAGGCTTCCTGATCAATTTCAGTTTCACTCGGGCTATTGTAGTCCAAAATGTCTTTGAAATACTCCTTGCGAAGACCCAACAACACTTTCAATGGTCCTATTTCAGATTGATTTTGCACATAAAATCCATTGGATTGCTGAAGAAATTGTGTGAAGGTTATTCGGTTGTAAATATACTTGGTCATGTCTCGGATCCCATTGGCGATAGGAGAGGTGAGGTCGAAGTGATCTACATTGGTGACCGGATTTCCTTTGGCGTCCAGTACGTAATTAGCCGCATTATTTGGATTGAAAACATTACTTGTTCCGCCATTTCGCAGTAAATAAGTTCGTGCTTCCAATTGGGATCCGCCAGGAAGTTGCTCCTGTCTGAAGTAATCATGGCCTACCAGAAGGGTGTTTTTAACTTTCCCTAGGTTATAATCAGCATTCAGATAATTGTTGAAAGCATTATTGTTCCAGGTCCGCTTCCGGATGAAAACCCGCATCGCTACTCGGGTGTCGTCAAAAGTGCCATCACCCAGGCGGGCAAATTGATTTGAAGTCCGGTGCTCTAATAAGTCTTCATCATAGCTGGAAAGTTGGAAACTACTGTTGAAACTGATCTGATCTGTAAATTCATGTCTCAGCGAAACCGTGGTATTAATGGTGACTTCATTGAGGTAATCATTGATAGCACTCAGTGAGGTGCTGATCGGTGTGGTGTAAAGGTCTCTGTTCCCAAATGCGGCCTGACCTCTGTCCAGACGACCTTTGGAATCCTGATAGACGATGTCAAAATTCAAACTGGTTCTTTCTGTAGGTAGGAAGGCAAAAGAAGGGGCGATTACCAAGTTTCTGCTAAACTGTAAATCCCGGAAACCATCTGTGTTTTCGAAACCAAGATTCAATCTGTAAAGCAATTTGTTGTCTTCAGTCATTGACCCGGTAAAATCTGCCAAGGTTCGCAAGGTGTTAAAACTTCCAACTGTGGTCGAGATTGATTTTCTGGACTCCTCAAGCGGTTTTTTCGTCACACGATTGATAGATCCCCCAGGAGAAGCATTGCCAAATAAAGCAGAGGAAGGGCCTTTGATGATTTCCACACGTTCAATATGGGGAATCAATTGTTGCTTCCAGAAGCTGGTAAAAGTCCGCATCCCGTTTAGAAGCGTACCGGAGTTCCCTTGCCCTTGCACCCGGAATCCACGTATGGTAATGTCATTGTAGAAACTGTATTGATTCACACCAGCGACATTTTTGACCACGTCATTTACCGTAAAGGCCGCTTGGTCGAGCATCAGTTCTTTGGTCACAAAGTTGATAGTGGTTGGAACATCCTTTATCAGAGAAGCTGTTTTAGTAGCTGAGAAAGTTTCCTTGTTATCATAGCCGACTTCCCGTCGGCCAGTGATTTCCACTGTTTGCAGGCCAAGAAGATTTTCTGAAAGTGTAAAATCCACTTCCAAAACCTGGCCCTCAGCTAAGGTGATCTCCCTGCTTTTACTTAAATAACCTATCGAAGATACATTCAGAGTATAGGTTCCGGGATTTATATTTTCAATGGTGAATTTTCCTTCAGAATTAGTGATAGCTCCTTTGGAAGCACCTTTCAGACTTACATTGACAAACTCGATTGAGCTTCCATTGACATCCGAAATTTTTCCTTTAATGCTTGCAGTCTGGGCTAATAGGCCCTTTGAGATTAAAATCAGGGTAATAGTAAAAATGATTTTTGTAAAATTTTTCATCACTGTTTATTTGGATTAATTATAAACATGGACAAATATAGACTCGGGGATTCCTGATTTCAAAATTTTATTTAGAATATTTCTAATTAAAAAATAAA
>CAZFSC010000124.1:0-10076 GCA_964521585.1 uncultured Limnohabitans sp. | reverse complement strand
ATGCATATGGGAAATACCACTGCTGCCACCATTCCAATCGCACTCAGTGAGGCCTGGGAGCAGGGAAAAATCAAAGAAGGAGATTTGATCTGTCTGGCAGCTTTCGGATCTGGATTTACCTGGGCGTCGGCATTGTTGAATTGGTAAATGGATTCCGGATTTTCTAAATTGGATCTCAAACTTTGGCTGAACAAGGAACTCATCCAGCGCCAAAACAGGCTAAAAGCCCAATTTTGGGATCTTTTTGCGCAGGTGGGAAATGAGCTAGAAACTGAAAGATTGAGTCAAATCCATTCCAAAAGCAAGGGCGTAAAACTTTCAAAAGGTGGTGACTTACTTGGCTATCCCTATCAGGTTTTGGATGTAATCCGGGATTTTGACCCTGACAAAGGATTAAATTTCCGGGTACTTAATTGGTATGGACATGGCATCTATCTATTTGTACATTTCGGCAAGTTGCACCCCAAGGCCCTCGATGACTTTTTTCTTGAAAATAATTTTGAATATTGTCTTAGCACTTCGCCTTGGGACTACCCCGATTTGATCCTGAATGATCTAAAAACGAATTCCCCTACTCCTACCAAAACGAAATCAATGAAATACCACCAGTGGTTAAAAAAAATTGACTTAGATGAAAATAGTAGGGAGGTTAAAAAAAACATTCTAACAGAATTGAAAAATTTGATGGAGTTCTTCCTTTATCCAGTGCGATAAATGAAGATTTAACTTATTTTTAAACAGGAATTAATTTCTTCCGTACAATCAACGAGTTGTTAAACAAAAACTCTCCTTTTTGACAATACGGTAGACCCGCCGTTTTGATCCGTAACAAAGACTTTATGAAATACCTCCTTATCGGCTTTATTCTTATCAGCAACGTACTTTTCGCCCAAGAATCAAACCTGGTCCGACAGTTTAGTGCAGATTCCAGCATCATGGCTACCGGAGTAGTTACAAACAATCTTCGAGAAGGACTGTGGAAATATTACAACCCGAAAACAAATAATTTACTAAGAGAAGGCACCTTCAAGAATGGCCAGCGAGAAGGAACCTGGGTCACCTACTACCCAGACGGAAAAATAAGCGTAATGGCAGAATACCGAGAAGGTGTCCTATTTGGACCAGCCAAGTACTATGATCCGGCCGGAGCTCTCAAATATGATATGGTCTTCCAAGATAGCGTTTTGGTCGGGAAATTTGTTCAGTATTATGCAAAAACAGGTAATCAGGAGTATGTAGATCCCACTCAGGTTTTTATCGAAGGCATGTATGTCAATGGTCAAAAATCAGGGGAATGGCTCAAATATTATCCCAACGGAACAGTTTGGACGAGAGAATTTTATGTAAAAGGAAAAAAAGAAGGCCCTTACATCGAGTATGATTATTATGGGGACTTAATGACGGAAGCATTTTATAGAAATGACAAACTCGATGGACCTTACAAATCCTATAGCTTTGAATCTACAATCACTGAAGAGGGCATCTATTCGGAAGGGAAAAAGGTGGGCGAATGGAAAAGTTATTTCCCTGGCACTAAAACACTTGAAGCTGAAGAATATTACGACGAAAATGGCAATCGGGTAGGCACCTGGAAGTATTATTATGAAAATAAGCGTCTTGCCCGTGTGGAAAAATATGAAAATGGGATCGCCGTAGGCACTTGGGAGGAATTTTATCCCAATAAAAATCTTGCAAAGCGGAAAACATATGAACTGGGAGTGCCTGTAGGCAATTATGTAGAATATCACAACACCGGTAAAATCTCGGTCACTGGACAATATGCCAACGGCATGAAAACTGGGTTGTGGAAAAGCTACTTTCCAGATGGACAAATCTATTCCATAGGGGAATATCGAAATGACCTCAAATCTGGTCTCTGGAAATTTTTCAACAAAATCGGAATCCTTATCGCTGAAGGTGAATTCAACCTCGGTATGGAAGTAGGCCAATGGTTTTATTATTACGACGGAGGTCAACTCAAATCAGTAGGAAGCTATGAATTAGGATTCGAGGATGGAACTTGGGGACTGTTTTATGATAATAAGCAATTGACTCAGGAAGAATTTTGGGAAAGCGGAAGACTAATGAATGTCAGCGAATACAATAATTACACAGGTACCAAAACACTCGATAAGGGAACTCTAAAAGACGGTAACGGCACCAGGATCACCTATTATGTTTCTGAGAAAAAGGAATCAGAAGGAACCTATAAATCAGGCAAGCCTAACGGTCTCTGGATATTCTATCATGAAAACGGCCGGAAAGCTTCTGAAGGCATGATGGTAGACGGCAAAAAAGAAGGAGCTTGGAGATATTATAATCCTTCAGGAAGGTTGGAAGATTTGATCAATTATAAAAATGATGAAATCGTGGAAGAGGTCATCCCCACCATTCCTCAGTTTAATTAATCAAACCTTTTGATTCTTTCTGAGTTCTTTTACAAAAAGCTATGTTCGGATTATTCAAGAAAAAATCAGAAATCGAAAAACTTCAGGAAGCATATTCTGCAAAACTGGCAGAAGCTCATAAGATGTCAACGAATAACCGGACAGCAGCTGATAAGCTCTCAGCAGAAGCGGAGGAAATAGCCAAAAAAATAGATGCGCTTCGTGCTAATAACTAGAAGCATATAAAAAGCCTGAAATCAGGCTTTTTTTCTTTAGGATCTGGCATAATCATCTTCCAATCTGACGATATCCTCTTCATCAGAGGGATTCGAAGGATCGGAATGAATCCAGATTTCAGCTACGATTCCCCAGCCATCCAGACCTACCAGTCGATGCCTCTCGCCTTTTGCCAAGGACACAGTTTCTCCCAATTTCATCGGTACCATCTCACCCTGCTCATCTGTTGAGCTTCGGACAATTCCCGATTTTCCAAAAATTAATTTCCATAATTCCGCTCTTCTATGGTGATATTGCCAGGATAGTCTTTGATGTGGTGCTACAACCAAGAATTTGGGGCTCAATTTCACTTTCAATTGCTCATCCGAAAGTGAAACATCCGAAAAAAAGCTATTCTTGAATTTTTTTATTTGAGTCTCATCCAGTACAAAAAATCCTCCCCAGGGCCTGGAGAGATCCTTATTTATAATCCGAAATCCCTTCATAAACAGGTAATTTTGGACTTTATCAAAAACTTCTTCTTTGCTTATTTCTGCAGATATTTCACTGTTTTTCATTAATTGACTCATTTAAAAAGGACCAAAAATTTGATTCATCTCAGGAGGAATATTTAACCAAGCTCAATTTTGTAGATAAAGCTTATACAGTTTCAAAATTAAGGATTCTACCCAAAAGATTTGTTGATTAACTCGCAAATACATTTAAAATCTTTTATCATAATCAAAAGAACTAATTCCATTTTATGGTTTGAATTTATAAAACTTCAATTCATTAGTTTATTTTTTTAAGAAAGTATTTCATCAAATATGAAAATTAACTTAATTGGAGGCATAACTTTAGCCTATGAATCTGATTAACCCTCAAGCCAGTATCAATAAGATGGATGGCGTTGTAGAAATAAAAAGCTACCTCAACAAAATCAAAATCATCAAAAACCTCTACCAAAAAGGTGCAAATACTGCTAGTGAAATATGCAACGAGGTAGGGATTTCTTTGCCCACAGTCAATTCACTATTGAGTGATTTGATGGAAAATGGCGAGGTCATCAAGCATGGCAGAGCTGAATCCCAAGGCGGGAGAAAACCGGACCTCTATCGGTTGGCAGAAGATGCTTTTTATGTGCTTTCGGCCGATCTCTCCAAATTCAATCTGAATTTAGGCCTTTACTCTTGTACTCAAAAACTCGCATTTGCAAAAGAGAGTAAGAAAATCAACCTAAATAACGAACCAGAAACCTTCGAACAAATCTGTGGCTATATCGAAGATTATCTCAACAGGTCAGGAATTGAAGCTTCTAAAGTGATTGCTATAGGAATATCCATGCCGGGGCTTGTCGATTCGCTTGGTGGAGTCAATTATACTTATTTGAGATTTGGGAAAAAGACCTTATTGGAAAATTTAGAAGCACGTTTTCAAAAAAATATTTTTCTGGAAAACGACGCGAGAGCAATGACCTTGGCCGAATTCAAATACGGAACCGAACATAATTACAAAAATGTATTGGGACTTTTTATAGGCTGGGGAATTGGTCTGGGAATTATTATCGATGGAAAAATCTACCAAGGTGCCTCTGGGTTTGCCGGTGAATTCAGCCACTCTCCGATTTTTGAATCCAGAGACATCACCTGCACCTGCGGAAAAAAGGGATGTCTCGAAGCTGTCGCATCCGGAACAGCAATCGTCAAAAAAGCAGAACAAGCAATTGTTTTGGATAAGGACAGCATCCTTTCGAGAATGGTTCGGGACCATCAAGGAGAATTGGAACCCGGGCTGGTGGTAGAAGCAGCCTTGGCTGGAGATCAGCGTGCGATCACTATCCTGTCAGAAGCAGGTCTGGACCTAGGAAGGGGAATTTCGATGTTGATCCAATTAATCAACCCAGAACTCATCATCATTGGAGGTTCTGTGGCTGAGGCAAATCAATATCTGATCACCCCCATACAGCAAGCTCTAAACATTTACAGCATGGCAAAATCAAGGGAAAAGACCAAACTTTCGCTCTACCAATTAGGAGAGGATGTGGGACTACTTGGAGGAGTCGCAGTAGTGAATGAGAAGCTTTTTGAGGACGTGATCAATAGATTTGGATAAGTCAGTGATACCCATTTTCATGAAGAAGCAATTAATACTTGAGATTAATTTCAAAGGCCTCATCAGCTTTTGCTGGATACTTTTTTACTCAGGGATTTGTTTTGGTCAGACTGATTTTTCAACGAATTTTCAGCAGATCAATTCAAAAAAAGCAGGAATAACTTTCAAAAATCAACTTCGCGAGGATGCTGAGAATAATATTCTCAGATACGAATACTTTTACAATGGAGGCGGTGTGGCGATAGGAGATTTGGACAACGACGGTTTGGAGGATATTTTTTTTACTGGGAATATGACCCCAAACAAGGTTTATAAAAATCTTGGAAATCTGAAATTTGAAGACTTGACCAAAAAGTCGGGGGTGGGCGGCAAAAATGTTTGGACCACCGGAGTCAGTATGGCTGACGTTAACGGAGATGGCTTATTGGATATTTATGTCTGCTACTCGGGAAAAGGAAAGCCTGAGGAAAGAGGAAACGAACTGTGGATCAATCAGGGTGACTTTACGTTCAAAGAGGAAGCTGCAGCTTATGGGCTGGCTGATCTATCCAATAGCACCCAGGGGCTGTTTTTTGATTACGACAGAGATGGCGATCTAGATCTTTACCTACTCAACCACCACATCCAGGTCATCAACGAACTCGAGTTTGACGAAGCGAAGACCATTCGCCATCCCTATGCTGGCGATAAACTCTATCAAAATAACAATGGAAAATTTATTGATGTCTCAGCTGATGCAGGCATCAAGGGATCTGCCCTAGGTTTTGGATTGGCAGTGATTGCATCTGACATTAATCAGGATGGTTGGATGGACCTGTTGGTCACTAATGATTACATCGAGCCAGACTATCTATACATCAATAATGGAGATGGGACATTTTCAGATAAAATCACTGATCATTTCCAGCATATTTCCCATTTTTCTATGGGTGCAGATATTGCAGACATCAATAATGATGGTCTGCCTGACATCTATACATTGGATATGCTTCCAGAAGACAATGAGCGCCAAAAACTTTTGTATGGGCCCGAAAATTATGAGCAATATGCCCTGATGATCCAAAAAGGATTTTATCATCAGCAAATGCGGAATATGCTGCAGCTGAACATGGGCGAAGGATTATTCGCTGAAATTGCCCAGCTTTCCAATATATCAAATACCGATTGGAGTTGGTCAGCCTTGTTCTTTGATGCCTCGAATAATGGCTTTAAAGATCTTTTGATTACAAATGGATATTTCCGGGACTATACCAATAGGGATTTTTTAAAATACAAAGGCGATTATTATTTCAAGCAGGCAGTAGCCAATGAAAAAGCTGACACCCTACATTTGGTCACCTCTATGACCTCCACTCCGATTCATAATTACTTCTTCGAAAATCAGGGTAATCTTGAATTCAAAGATCGGTCAGTGGAAGCGGGTTTCTCTGAAAAAAACTTTTCCAGCGGCGCAGCCTATGCAGATCTGGACAATGATGGAGATCTGGATCTGGTCATTAATCACCTCAATGAAATAGCCGGAATCTATGAGAATATCGGTAAAACCGGTAATTGGATTCAGGTGGAATTAGCAGAGGAATCCAAAAATAGTCGAGCGATAGGCGCAAAAATACGGTTTGAGACTGGGGGTATCACACAATTTTTTGAAATGCAGCCAGTCCGTGGTTTTCAGTCCTCGGTGAGCCAGCGGATCCATGTAGGGCTTGCTGATTTTAAAAAGATTGATTTGCTCCATATCACCTGGCCTGACGGTTCTGTTCAATCCCTGGAAAATCTGGATGTCAACCAAATAATCAAAGTAAGGAAAGAGCCTTCTTCTAAGTTCGCTGAAAAAAATAAGCCTGAACCTATTTTTAGTGCAGTTAAAGCTCCAATTCCTTTTGTTGCACAGAATGTGGGATTCAATGACTTCAAAAGACAGCCGCTGATGCTTACGATGCCTAGTTATATTTCACCGATACTAGCTTCTGGAGACTTGGATGCTGATGGGAATCCAGAAGTATTTATAGGAGGTACAAAAGGTCAATTGGCTCAAATCTTTACAGAAAAAAACGGGGATTGGAAACCGTATTCAGGATTTACTTCAAGCGCTGAATTCACGGATGCAGTGGCCGTTTTTAAAGATTTCAACGGGGATCAAGCCTTAGATCTTTTTATCGGAAGTGGAGGCTTTCATGACTACATCGGTTCCGATGAGGCACTGGAAGATCGGCTTTATCTCAATGATGGAAAAGGAAAGCTTTCCCGAGTTTCTTTCCCGGATTATAAATTCAGCACAGGCACTGCTCAGGCGATTGACATTAACAATGACGGCCAACTGGATTTGTTTGTAGGAGCCCGAATGATTCCCGGACGCTATCCACTCATCCCCGCGAGCAAAATCCTTCTGAATGATGGAAGCGGAAAATTCACTGAACAGGCTCCCGATTTTCTACCTGCGGATGGCAAAATCGGTCTGATCACTTCTTCTCAAATAATGGATTTGAACGCTGATGGCTTTGACGATTTAATTGTGGCTGGAGAGTTTATGAAATTAACTGCCTTGATAAATGAGGGAGGTAAAGGATTTTCCGATCAATCTGGAAAATACTTTTCCTCCGAACTCTCAGGTTGGTGGGGCAGCCTGGCCAGCGGGGATTTTGACGGGGATGGGGATCTCGATTTGGTCGCCGGAAATTTCGGCTTAAACTCTCAATTTGAAGCCAGCCAAGAGAAACTGCTCAAACTCTATGCTGCTGATTTTGATCAAAATGGATCCATAGATCCTATTTTGGAGTGTTTTATCGGTGGTGAGGCATATCCTTTTCCAAGCAGGGATGAGCTGCTCGACCAGATGGTCAGTATGCGAAGCAAATTCACAGATTATGCTTCGTATTCCAAGGCGAAAATGACGGATCTGTTCACTGAAAATGAATTGAAATCTGCACAAATTCTGCATGCAAACACATTAGAATCTATTTATCTGGAAAATACTCCTAAGGGATTCATACCTCACCCCCTACCAAAAATGGCACAGGCTTTTCCCGCTTACGCCATACTTCCGATGGATTTGAATGGCGATGGGAAACTGGATTTGATTTTGGGGGGAAATCAAACCTTTACTCGAATACGTATGGGTCTAATAGATGCCGGTTTGGGCTTAGTGCTTCTCAACGAGGGCAATGGAAATTTTGCTCCAATCGTGCCTGGTCAATCTGGTCTCCAGATCAAAGGGGACATCAAGTCTATTTTGCCGATTAAGGTAAATGGAGAAACGCAGGTGCTTTTCGGGATCAATCAACAGGCCATTCAACAATTTGAGATTAGATTAAAATGAAGAAGGGAATTTTGGTTTTAGTAGTAGGTTTGGTTTTTGGCCAATTGCTGTATGCTGGTCCAAAAGATCAGGGTTGGCCTAAAATATACAAAGAACGACTCTTTCAATTGACTGAAGTCATGGTAACCGATGTAGCTAGTCCTCCCGTGGCAGCTCGGATTTATGCTTATGCTACGCTTGGAAGTTACCTGACATTAAAGGGGCTGGGAACAGCTTTTGAGCATCAGCCACTCTTGACAGAAACTTACCTCACAGAAATTGATCTTCCAGTCAGTCCCCCGAATTTAAAGTCTCCTGAGTTTGCCGCAATCTATACTATGTTAAAAATAGGAGAAGCGATCATGCCATCAGGCTATTTGCTTAAACCAAAGCAGGAAGATTGGATCGATGAAGCAATCAAAATGAAAATTCTTTCAAAGAAAGAAGTTCAGACGCATGTGGATTTCGCCAATCTCATCGCCTCCAAAGTAATAGATATCGCAAAGCAAGACGGTTACTTACAGCTTTCCACCCTTACCAGATATACTCCAAAACAAGGAGAGGGATTTTGGTATCCCACTCCCCCAGCCTACATTTCTGCGGTGGAACCTGAGTGGAAAACGATTAAAACCTTTTACATCAGAGATCTTTCTGAATACAAGCCAGATCCTATGGCTCCTTTCGATATGACAGCAGGAAGTGACTTCCACAAGCAAGTAATGGAAGTTTACACGGTCACTCAGCAGCTCACTGATCTCCAAAAATTCATTGCCAACTTCTGGGACTGCAATCCCTTCAAAGTAGACTACAGTGGGCATATGGCTATCGGAATCAAGAAAATCTCCCCTGGAGGACATTGGATTGGAATCGCCGGAATTGCGGCTGAAAAACAAAAGCTCTCCTTTGCGGAGACCGCATATGTTCATGCCTTAGTAGGTTTGACACTGCATGATGCGTTTATTTCCTGCTGGCAAACCAAATATGAAACCAACCGGGTAAGACCGGAAACTGTAATCAATCAGAAAATCGATCAACGCTGGAAACCTCTGCTTCAGACCCCACCTTTTCCAGAATACACTTCAGGTCATTCCGTCATCAGTAGGGCCTCGGCAATTGTATTGACAGGCTATTTTGGAGATAACTTTGAGTTTATAGATGACTCGGAAGTCTATTTCGGATTGCCTCCGCGAACTTTCAATTCCTTCCTCTTAGCATCGGAAGAAGCCGCAATTTCCCGTTTATATGGAGGTATTCACTTTCGTGACGCGATCGAATCAGGTGTAAAACAGGGAGAAAAAATCGGGAAAATGATCTGGGAGAAAATTAAATAGGAACTGTTTCGGGTATTTATTTCTATTTGGAGAAGACGACGTTTTGAATCCATTGAGGGGGAGTCCCCCTTCTAGGTGTAGTCAAAATAGGATGATGACTGAGGTGAGGCAATTCTTTTGGTTTATAATTTATTACAGCTACACACTTTTCGGGATATTGTCCTAATTCTCGTTTTTCTATGATTTCAAATCAGAGCCTGGAATTGAGTTAGGCCAATCCTTTTTGTATTCCGTCTTGGTCTTTTCATAACCCTCCATAAGCTCTTTAGACTTTTTATGACTGTAGACTTTTTTTGCCTTTTCAAAAAACTCCTTTTCTTCGTCCTTCAAATGATGATGCACCTTATCGTTCAATTTCTTCATAGTTGCTAACCAATGTGGAGAAACCATATCTGTTGCCTCCAACTCTTGAATGAGTTCATCTATTTCATGGTGTTCTGCCATTCCATGGCGTGCATCTTCTTGCATGCTGTCAGTCTTTATTAAGGGAGAGTAGAAATATCGCTCCTCTGCTACTTCATGCACTTCCAATTCCTTTCGGAGCTTAGTCCAAAGTTCTTTACGCTCTGAAGAATTTCCGGAAGTTTTTAATATTTTATCACAAAGATCTCTTTGAAGATCATGGTCTTTCTTAATTGCTTCGTAAATGCTCATAATATATTTAAATTATTAATTGCTAACGGTTTGGCTATGCGTAGTGCGGGATTTCAAGGCACTTCACTTTCCGTTTAGCAG
>CAZFSC010000123.1:0-10128 GCA_964521585.1 uncultured Limnohabitans sp. | reverse complement strand
ATCGGGGCGATTATCCCATGCCATAAACCAAAGAAAAATCCGTAAGGATCATCGTTAACACAGTCTTCAATATTGGCAACTTCAGCGCAAGAAGAAAATAAAATCAAAATCACCAAGAAGGTGAATAGGGACTTCAATTGAGTTCTCATAACAATTGGGTTTGATGAATACTTCAATTTAAGAAATTTTGAATGCTTGTCTTAGTGGAAACAATAAATGTAATTCCAATTGCAGCAGGTGAATAATCGTTAATCAGATTGAATAAGTGCCATATTTTTCGCAACTTTTCAACGGTTGTTTTTTATTCACTTAAACTTTTACAGATGAAAAATCAATTAAAACTTACCAATAGAAGAGCATTTTTGAAAAAGGGAATAGCAGCTTCTGCTGGAATAGCAGGAATCGGAACGATCGCAAATGCGGCCAGTTCAAATCCAAGTGTTGCAAGTGAAGACTTAATGTTTATCGGTCCGAGAAAGGGATATTCCCCTCAAATTGGTGCGCTGGTATCCATGATGGCATACATGCGTCAAACTATCATTAATACTGTCAAGGATCTTAGTGTGGAGGATCTGGATTACCTTTTTGATGAGAATGCCAACTCCATTGGTGCGATGATCATGCATCTAGGTGCCACTGATAAGTTTTATCAAATCAACACTTTTGAAGGACGCGAGGAATTTACTCCTGAGGAAGATAAAATCTGGGGAGCAGCTATGAGACTAGGTGCTGAAGGTCGAGAGAAAATCAAAGGAAATACCGCAGCATACTACCTGAAAATGATAGCAGAAGTCCGGGCAGAAACACTCGAAAAACTAAAGGAAAAAGACGATAGTGGTTGATGGAAGTAGATGAATCTTGGTCCCAACCTGGGAATGAAGTGAATACTTATTGGAAATGGTTTCATGTGATGGAGCACGAATCTAACCATGGCGGTCAGATGCGAATCATCCGAGATCGTGCGCCTTCCAAATCTTAATTTAGCTATGAATTTTAAATTTATCCTTGGACTGGCTTTTTTGCTGGCTTTTTCAAATTACAGCTTTGCCCAAAAACCCCTCCGAGTTGGCGTAGCCGGACTTACCCACGGACATGTGGGTTGGATTTTGGAAGCCAGTAAGCGAAAGGATCTTGAAGTGGTGGGCATAGCAGAACCCAATCGAGAATTGGCAGCCCGTCTGATCAAAGATTATGGAATTCCCATGGATTTGGTATTCAATACATTGGAAGAGATGCTTGTCAAGACCAAACCGGAAGCCGTCACCGCTTTCGGTAATATCTATGATCACCTCGCCGTGGTGGAAGCTTGTGCCCCAAAGGGAATTCACGTCATGGTCGAAAAACCACTGGCTGTCTCGATGGAGCATGCCCGGAAAATGGAATCTCTTGCCAAAAAACATCAAATTCACCTGCTTACTAATTATGAAACCACCTGGTATCCAACAGTAGAAAGAGCAGGCGAATTACTGGAATCGGGACAGATCGGAGAAATGCGGAAATTGATCGTTCGGGATGGACACCGGGGTCCAAAAAAAATCAGAGTCAGCGAGGAATTTTTGGAATGGCTCACCGATCCTATCCTAAATGGGGCCGGAGCAATAATGGATTTTGGCTGCTATGGAGCGAATATCGCAACTTGGCTCAATAAAGGTGAAAAACCCAGTTCAGTTACTGCCGTGGCCCAGCAATTCCAACCTGAAAACAATCCAAAAGTGGAGGATGATGCGACAATTATCCTGACATACGAAAAGTCACAAGCGATTCTAGAACCTTCCTGGAATTGGCCCATTGGCAGGAAAGACATGGAAATCTATGGCCTCACCGGAGCCATCTATGCCGACAACGGCAGGGATATGAGGGTTCGAATGGCTCAAGGCTATGATGGTTTTGAGGAAGAAAAAATAAGGCTTGATAAGCGCATACCGCCTTTTGATGATCCCTTCAGTCTATTGATCGCTGTAGTCCGAGATGAAATCCAGTTAAAACCCTATGATTTGAATTCACTGGAAAACAATATGATTGTGGTAGAAATCCTGGAGGCAGCAATCCAAAGTGCAAAGGAAGGCCTGACTATTTATTTGAAGAAGTAAAAGACACTCAAATCATCACTCTTTTCCCTGTGGCAGCAGATTCCAAAATCGCCTCCACGATCCGGATATCCCGCAGTCCTTCCTCTCCGGGCACCGCCATTGGCCGATTATTTAGGATCGATAAAGAATCTTGATCCATTTGATTGGCTTGCTGCCAAGGTACCTCATAGGGAAAATTTATTTCTCCGAGAGGACTCGATCCTTTATTACCCGCATAGGCTGAAAATGGCTGCATGGCAATAGTTCCCCGCTCACAGACTATGTCCAAGAAGTTAAACCCATCTGCAAAAGAAGTTTTCATCGTACCAATGACACCACCGGGAAATTCCAATACGGCCTCCACATTATCAGCCAGACCATTCTTATAAATCTCCGGTCTATCGGTCCAGGTTCTTGCCGACTGAACAGCAATGGGCTCCATCTGTGAGCCCAGTCTCAAACCCTGAATCGGGTATACACCCATATCATAGATCGCACCGCCACCCATTTCTTTCTTCTGTTTCCAATGATCAGTGCGGTTGTCCCGATAGCCTGCACCACAGTCCAGACTTTGTACTTTGCCTAGCTGTTGATCCCTCACAATCGCCTCATAAGCCAGAGTATTGGGTTCGTGCTGACAGCGATATCCAATGGCGAGCGAAACACCTTCATTTTTACAGGCATCTATCATCTTTTGGCATTCTGCCACTGTAAGCGCCATTGGCTTTTCACACCAGACATGTTTTCCTGTTTTGGCAGCACGTACCACATATTCCATGTGCATGGAAGGAGGGAGTACGATGTAGATCACATCGATATCCGGATTATCTTTGATGTCTTCGAAAGTTTTATAATTGTACACATTGGCTTCAGGAATCTGATATTTAGCTTTCCACATCCCCTCCTTGGCGGGAGTCCCGGTTACAATTCCAGCCAGATAGCAATGCTCGGTTTGCTGCAGGGCGGGTGCCAGGAGATCCGTGCTGTAATAACCCAATCCGACTAATGCCACCCCAAGTTTATCCTTTTTGGAATGCGTATTTCCAATCAGATTGAAAGGGGACAAAAGGCCTGCGCCAGCTACAAGGGTCATGGACTTCAAAGAATCACGTCTAGAGATTAGTTTCATAGAAAAACAGTTTGGAAAGAATTGAATATAAATATTTTAGGCTTTGGATCAAATAAATTGAATTTCTACCCCTTTTCATTAAACTATAGAAAGAAAGAGATTGACAGTAATTCTTGATTTTACAAAAAGAGCTAACTTATATCAGTTACTAACCAAATTCATTATGAAAAAGCTATTTCTCTCCCTTCTCTTGCTATTGCCATTTTTGGCAGTGGCCCAAAACCACACCAAACCTTATTTGAATCTTGCTGATGCCCAGCGTATCACGGCTGCTGCTACCGAAAAGGCAAAATCAGAAGGTTGGAATGTAGTCATCACCATCCTGGATGATGGGGGAAATCTTATTTCCCTGCATCGAATGGATGGGGTACAAATCGGAAGTATTGAGGTGGCACAGGCTAAAGCTAAATCGGCCGTATTCTTCAAGCGTCCCACCAAGGTATTTGAAGATGCCATGAAAGCAGAAGGCGGATCCAGAATAGCAACTCTCCCCAATGCCGTGGGGATTGAAGGCGGACTTCCAATTTTTAAAGATGGAATTATAGTCGGGAGTATCGGTGTATCAGGAGTAACCTCAGCACAAGATGGAATCATTGCAGCTGCCGGGGTAGCGGCGTATTAAAGTTTGTATTTGTTTTTAATTTAAACCCATTGGCCATATAGAATCCTGCATGGTAAATAAATGTACCGTGTGACTTCTAAGTCATGCTCGGTTTTCCGTGCTAATAATTTGATTTAGCTGCCCCTATGGAGTCTTCCATGATGATTGATCATCCTGCTTAACCCCGATATAGGTGTGCTCGATTTTTTACGATTTCAGACCTCAAATCAAGGCTTATCCCCTTCCATCACATTATTTCAGGATTAATCCAAAAATTCAAACCTTTCGCGTCAGTTTTACTTTAAAATTGAATAACCTTTCAAACTAATCAACCTATGAAACTCCTAGCAGCCATCCTAATCTTAATGGCGTCCTCATTTCATGCGCTCCTAGATACTGCCCCAGTGACCGTCAGCATTTCTGAAAGTACCGTAACCTGGCATGCCTCCAAGGTGACTGGTGCCCATTTCGGCAAAGTACCGATCCATTCTGCCAATCTGGATTATGCAGACGGCAAAATCAAAGGAGGAACATTCGAAATGGATATGAGCAATCTGACCGTCGAAGACATTACCGATCCGGGATCCAACGCCCGACTGACTAACCACTTGAAATCAGACGATTTCTTTTCAGTGGAAAAATTTTCAAAATCCACTCTGAAAATCAAAAACGTAAAGAGTACAGGAGGAAATAAGTACGAAATCACGGGTGACCTGACGATCAAAGGAATCACCAAACCGGTTACTTTCCCAGCTACAGTCACTGCTTCTAATGGTAAAATCACCACTACTGCAGAGATCAAATTTGACCGTACCCATTACGACATCAAATATCGCTCAGGATCTTATTTTGAGGATTTGGCTGATAAGCTGATCTATGATGAGGTGAAACTGGATGTGAAACTGGTGGCCATGATTTGATCTAAAAATTCATCAAAAAAAGGCTGGGAATTCATTTTCTCAGCCTTTTTGTTGATTAGATATCCCATTTAATAGTAAATAAACCATACCTCGGCTGCACAAGATAAGCGTAGGTGCTGATCAAATTCTCAGAAAAACTATCTCTTCTGATCGAGCGGGTATCCAATATATTCCAAACGGTCAATCGGAATTCCCAAGGACTGGATTTGCCTTGGTAGCTTAGAAAAGCATTTAAAAACTCAAATTCACTTTTGGTTCCTGCCTGCTGATTGAAGTAGGCATTATAGGTATAGTCCGTATTCAACTTCAGGCCTTTCCAAATATCCAGATCAATTTCAATACTCGGGCTATGGGTATTAAAGGTGTTTTTAATGTTGGAAGATTGGTAAAAATTCTGGTTCCAGGCATACTTCAAGTCTACTTCAAGTTTTTTGAAAAAGGTCGTTGTAATTCGGAAATCATAGGTATGGGAAAATTGACTGTTTTCATTTAGCTGATCATCCAATAAGGTATTGGTCGAGAAATTATTCCAATTCCCTCCTCCGCTTACCTTAAACTTTTCAAATCGCTTATCTGCCTGCAACCTTCCTGTCACGGTTTCATTGACCGGCTCGATATTCTGAATACTCACCAGTCGGTTAATCCCCTGGAAATTGGTCGTATTCACCAAGTCATTTCGCTTCCTTGTCCAATTGACCCCACCTGAAAGATTAAAGGCAGAGAAGAAATCAAAGTGATTGTAATCCAGAATATGGCTGAAATACAAGCCGTTTTCCAGCAATCTATTCCCCTGAAAAATAGAATTGTAATCCTGGATTACCAATCCTTGAGCAAGTTTTTGAATATCCATAAAATTCACCGAGGTACTGAATCGGTAGGTTAAGGAGCGATTAGTCGTGATGGCCCATTTGGAATACAAGTTCGGAAGCAACAAGAATTTGGACTCCCTGTTTTCTATTCCCAATTGGGCATCCTGCCAGGAATAGCGATGCGCATAAACCGATGGACTGATGATTACAGATTTCCATTTCGTTTTGTAAGTCATCCCAAGGTAGAGATCCTGAAATCCAAACCGGTTATCATTTCGAAAAGCTTCTAAATCATTCAATGGCTGATCCGAAATCAATTCCACCTCAGAAGTCATCTCTTGATTTGTTCGTTGAAAACCCAAACTCCAATTCAGGTGGTTGGTCGGATTTAAGATTTGATAGTAGTTAAAGGCACCTTCGAATACTCCTGTATTGATCTTCTGATTTTGCAAAATCCGATAAGTTTCCTGATCAAAAACCGGGATTAAGCCTTGAAAAGGATTCTGATTACTGGTCAGATCGTACAATGGATCAATAAATTTCTTCTCCCAGTTGACCTCCACAGAGTAGACTCGCTTATCGGAAGGCGCATGATACCACTCCCCTTTCTGTTGGATGCTGTAAGGAGTTCGTTCTTGAATCGTTCCAATCTGTTGGTTTTGCTCCGCAAAGTTGGAGTTAAGCTGACTGTTGGTAGAGATGTCCGCTACCTTGCCGAAGATGCTATACTTCACATACGTTTCCTCCTTAGGCGTGTAAGTAGCGGAATACTTCATCATTCCAGATGCATTTTCAACTTGGTTAGAAGAGGTCAGCAACTCCTGATTATTCGTTTCAGAACTCAGGTAGGTGCGCTGCGAAGAGCTGCCCAACTGGTTTTTGGAGGAAGAAGCAATTGCAAATCCGGCATGTCGCCATTTTGCACTTGGGGAATAATTCAAGTTCAATGCAACGAGATTAGTCACCAGATCACGGGCATTGTTTCGCTGCGCCATAGGAATTCCCATATCATCCCCGCCGAGACTTACTGTAGAGCCGATTCGCCCACCTAATCCTGACAGACCTCCGCTAAAGCGAAAGTAATCCTGAAGGGTAAAAGCCAGTTCTCCGACATTATTGGCATCTGCGATTAGATTTAAATTGAATTTCGGCGCATAATAAAAAGCATTGGCATGTCCTAAGTAGCGTTCTTTTGGTCCAGCTCCGGCCGACAGATCTCCAAACACCAGATTCTTTTTCCCCTCCTTCAACTGGATATTCAAAGCCAGGGTCTCCTCATTGTCCAATCCACGTGTCGGAGCGACTTCGTTGAAATTTTTCAATACTTGCACCCGATCCACCGCATTGGCAGGAAGATTTTTGGTTGCCAACTTGGTGTCCCCATCAAAGAAAGGCTTGCCATCCACCATGACCTTATCCACCTTTTTGCCCTGCACTTTCACCTCACCGTTATCATCCACCTCGAATCCCGGAAGCTTATCCAAAACATCTTCCAGTTTTCGCTCGGTGCCCGTAGTAAAAGCATCCGCCCTGTAGGTCAGGGTATCGCCCTTCATCGTGATGGGCAATTCGGTCACCACCTCTACCTGATCGAGCATGGTTTCATCTTGGGACAAAATGATCTGCAATTGCTCATCCGAAGACCAGTCACTGATCACCCGCTCGAATTGTTTATAGCCGACAAAAGAAACTCGCAACAGGTATTGAGATCCGGGTGTCAATGAAATCTTGAATCTTCCTGATGCGTCAGAAATTCCAAATCCGCCGATTTTCTGGGTAGTTTGATTGATCGCAACTACGTTGGCATAAGGGATTGGCTGATTCAGTGTATCGAGAACCTGGCCGATCAGCAACTTATTCTGCGAAAAAGATGGGAGGGAAATCAGTAAAAAAAGACTGATCCCGATTATTTTTCTTAAAAAAGACATGGTAGTTGGTTTAGTTTTCGAGTCTTTCTTAATTATTAATCCGGATTTCTATCCGATTGCCTTCCCCGGGTTTCCCATTGTAGCGATTCATCATATCTTTCATTTTTTCTTCTGCCAAAACCCGATAATCCGCTCTTGAGATCTTCTGACCTTTTCTGGGCACCTCAATGGCAACAGGTTCTGTAGGATTGAGCACAATCCGATCTGCGATGAAAGTCATTCCTCCATTTTGCAATTCCAGAATCAAACCCGGTAATCCCCAGAAATCCGCCGGTCCATGGCTAACCGGAATCTGTGGAGCAAACCAAGCGGTAACATGGATGGTATCTTTGGTTAGTTCCATCTCAGACATCCCCATAGAAAAGCGCTTGCTGTCCACAATGCGGGAATATTTTGCCTCCTGCACCTCGTAATCTCCGATTTTCTTGCTCTTCCCGGTGAGTTCCCAGTTGTAAACCGGAAGACTATCCTGAACCAAGAATGATTTTCCCATCAGATCTTCTTCTTCGATTAAGGCTTGATCTGCAATGTTTTTATAAAGCAACCGGTCTGCATTGCCAGTTTGAAATACAACCGTCGCACCGCCGGCCGAGGCAGTTGCAGGACCAGCCCCCAGGCTTTCCACCTGCTTCCAGTTGGACTCCACTTGGGAAAAAGTCAACGTGTATTCACGTTCCATCTGCTTCTTTAATTGGCGTTGAAGATCCGCCATGACCTCCGGAGCCATTTTGGTGCTGTCCATCGAAACCTTAAATGAGGATGAACTTTTGTAATTAATCCTACCGGTCAATCCTTGAGCATTCGCAGTCAGGACCGAAACCAATAAACTAATGATGAATGTGATTAGATATCGATTTGATTTCATATGATTATAATTAATTTTTGATTTGTTCTATGGAGTCTCGCATGGCAAATAATTTCCCTAGGCCGTGATCGCTTTAATTCCCGATCGGGCTCGATTACATAGCCTTTTTTGTTTCATACAAACCAACTAAAAATAAAGCTACTACTTAGTTAAGCAGTGTTAACGAGTGTTAACCTACCGAAAAATAAAGAAGGAAGCTTCTAATTTAGCAAAGTGAAAAAGTTGCAATTCAAGCGAATAGGAATTTTAATCGGGGCTACGCTCCTGATCAGCATCGGGGTGCAGGTCTATCGGAATATCGCCCAGTTCCGATTAATTGAAAGCCAGTTGATCAGCGATATTCAGGGAAGTTTGGATACAGCCCTGGATGAATACTATGCTGAAATTGCCAAAAGCGACGTAATTACACTCACTGATAATCTACAGCGCGCCCACTGGAATGGCAGTGATTCTCTTGGAAATGATTCGATTAAAACGAGGATTTTCATTTCAAAAAACCCTACTGATTCCGCTGAAAATAATAATTCGACCGTCGAATCAAGAGACTTTTTTGAGCGGGTCGGAAAAAGCAAACTGATCATGAAGGCACTGTCCGAGGCAGAGGGAAAAGCAGGAGATAGTTTGCATACTGAGGATGAGAGTACCACCATTCACTTCAATAGAGATCCCAAGAAACAAATTCAGGTAGATGAGATCAATGAAATCAATATTTTCAGAGGATTAGAAGCAGCCGACAGCATAGGAAGCCTCAAGCGGTTTACCAATCAGATCATCATTTCAATTACCAGGGACTCGCTCGATTTCGAAAAAATCAACACCTACCTCCAGGCAGAATTGAACCGTAGGGAGATTAATATCAATTACGGTCTGCTCCACTACAAAAAAGACAGCCTGACCGGAACCTACAATGAAAGTCAAATCAATGAAATGCCTTTCAGGACAGTTTCCAAGTCTACTTTTCTTCCGAGAGGACAACGGTTGGAAATGTATTTTGAAAACACGGCGCAGACGGTTCTGAAAAGAGGAATTGCGGATATCCTGACCTCGGTTTTGTTCCTGCTCATCATCGCTTTTGCATTCTATTACCTTTATCAAACCATCAAAAACCAAAAGGAAATCTCGGATATCAAGGCAGATCTGATCGGCAACATTACCCATGAATTCAAAACGCCCATTGCCACTACCCTCTCGGCGATTGAAGGAATTGAGCAGTTTAACCCGGGAAATGACCCCGAAAAAACCAAACGCTACCTTGGTATCTCTAAGATGCAAATGCTGAAACTGAATCAGATGGTAGAAAAACTATTGGAGACAGCCACCTTGGATTCAGAGCAACTCGGGCTCAAACCTGAATCTTTTGATCCGATTCCGATTTTGCGCTCCCTGGTTCAAAAGTATCAAACCATAAATCCTGAAAAAACGATCGAACTCATCCTGCCCAGCGCTAGTCATACAATGACTGCAGATCCATTTCATTTCGAAAATGTAATTTCAAACCTTCTGGATAATGCCCAGAAATATGGAGGAAATGAAATTCGGGTTTGTATGGAACACAATGGTTCTACCAAGATCCGGGTTTGGGACAATGGAGGAAATATTTCAGCCGCCGACCAATCAAGAATTTTCGAGCAGTTTTATCGAATTCCAAAAGGCAACCTGCATGATGTGAAAGGCTTTGGGATCGGACTATATTATGTACAGAAAATCATTGAAAAACATGGTGGAGAAATCAAAGTACAATCCGAAAAATCAAGCACCTCCTTTACCACAATATGGCCATGAGCAAAATCAACGTTCTATTAGCTGA
>CAZFSC010000122.1:0-10274 GCA_964521585.1 uncultured Limnohabitans sp. | reverse complement strand
TGATACCTCACAAAAGCAATCCAATCTCCATCAGGAGACCAGGAATGTACATTGATGGTACCTTGGCCTCCGTAGAAAACGGGAGTGAGATCTTTGATCGCTTTGGTCTTGACATTCAAAAGCCGAAGCTTAACATCCTTGCCGAAAGGATGCGCACCTTTTTGATCTTCGATGTAGGAGATGATCACCGCGGATTTATTATCGGGTGATGGATGTGGAAACCAGTTATCCAATGCATCATCTGTCAGTTGCTCTACGCCGCTTCCATCTGGTTTCATCCGATAGGCTTGCATTCTTCCGGTACGATTTGAGTTGAAGTAGATCCATTTCCCGTCATAAGAAAATTCCGGACCATCATCCAGCCCTTCTGCATCTGTGATCCGGACTTCTTCCCCACCAATAGTGGGAATGGCATAGACATCCCAGGCTCCGTCCCGCTCTGCACAATAGACCAGCGTATTTCCATCTGGGCTGATTCCATGCCAATAGCTGGGATATTTCTCTGTGACCAATTGAGGAGATCCGCTGCCATCCATCCACATGGTATAGATCTGAGAGCTTTTTCCAGGTTCGCTTTTGCTGATGATCAGCATCTTTCCATCAAAGCTGATCCCGTGATCATTATTTACCCGGGAGATTTGATCTGGAAATAGTTTACCGAGTTTATTCCCTTCTAAATCCACTCTTTCCAAAAAACCTGCTGAGTTAATCAGGAGAAAACTTCCGTCTCTGGACCAGTTTGGGGCTTCGAAATGTCGCTTTTCCTTCAGAATGATTTTTTCCTCACCGGTTTTCACATTAAGGATGACCAGCTCGCTGCTGATCCCTTCGGGTACCTGTGCCAGAATTGAAAAAGATAAGAGCATGAAGCATAAGAGAGAGGTAATAGTTTTCATAGGAATCCAATTGGGTTTTTTTAAATATAAGAAACTTGGCGCAAGCCTACACCAAAACTTTTACTACTTGATCTGACCTTTGCTCGAAGCGGCCAATCTCCCAATAAGACTGATTTTCATTTTCCATGGTCTGGATAAACCAATCTAGTTGCTCCGGATCTACTGCGATCAACAATCCTCCGCTGGTCTGGGGATCGCAAAGTTTGACCAGATCCATACCGACAACACCATCGGTTTTTGCACTGTAGGCATTCCAGTTACGATAGGTATTATCCGGAAAAATAAACTGATCAATGTATTCCTTTACACCCTCCAAAAGTGGAAGTTTGTTCAGATGGATTTGTGCTGAAAGTCCTGCTCCTTCGCACATTTCAATCAAGTGTCCCAACAAACCAAAACCTGTCACATCGGTCATCGCATGTACCCCGGCATGATTCCCCAGTACAGTTCCGATGGTATTTAACCGGCAAGCCGTATCAATTAGATTGAGGTAATCAGAGTCCGAAATCTTCTGTCTTTTCAAAGCAGTCGCCAGGACGCCAATCCCAAGGGCTTTGGTCAAAAAAATCAAATCACCTGCTTTTGAACCTTTGTTCAATTTGATTTTTTTTGGATGAACCACCCCGCTGACGGAAAGCCCGAAAATCGGATCTTTGGCCGCAATGCTATGCCCGCCGGCAAGTTCGATTCCGGCGGTTTTACAAATACTCTTAGCGCCTTCCATCACCTTGGCAGCCATTTCGGGAGCCAGTTTTTCAACCGGCCAACTTAAGATTGCATTGGCAAAAATCGGTTTTCCGCCCATGGCATACACATCCGAGAGCGCATTGGCTGCGGCAATCCGTCCAAAATCAAATGGATCATCTACGATGGGTGTGAAGAAATCCACGGTGTTTATAACGGCGATTTCCTCCGAAACCTGATAGACTGCTGCATCGTCTTTGCCGGAATTGCCCACCAAAAGATTGGGGTCAGTCTGAGTAAATGAGCCACTGGAACTCAGGATTTGGTCAAGAATGGCAGGCGCAATTTTGCATCCGCAACCTGATCCTTCACTCCATTCAGTCAGTCTGGTGGGTAGCTTGGGGGCTAAGTTGATTTCTAGCATGGATAAGTAAGTTTATGGCATCTGATTCGGATATTCCTTCCAGATTTAATGAAATCGTGTTTTTGGAAACATGTTTGTCGAGATCGAAATCATACGCTTTGTCGTAATACAACAGCAGATTGGAAATCCAATCTTCATGATTTCCTTCTAAAATGGCTCCGATCGCCTGAGAAGTCCGCAATCCGCCCAGTTTTTTCTTTAGCCGTATCACAGCCTGGAGCAGATCATCTTGGGGTAATTCCCCATATTCTTCTGCGATCAGTTTGATTCGCTCAGATTCGCTTCGGTGGATATCGATCAAAGGTGCTTCCAGCATTTGATCATAAAACCTGTCAGGAAGGATTAATCGTCCAATCTTTCGGCTTTCATTTTCTACCCAGGTGATTTGATTGGGATCAAGTTGCATCAGCCGTTCTGCCATCAGGTTTTCAAATTGTTCCACTGAGGGCTGTGGCAGTTGACCGATGGATCCAAAGCTGGAGCCTTTGTGGTTGGCCAGACCTTCCAGATCCAAAATTTGGGCTCCTGTTTCTTCCAGTTTTTTGAGAAGACGGGTTTTCCCGGTACCGGTCCTGCCCGCCAATACGATAAGATTGACATCACTGCGTACCAGCTCGAAACTGTACGAACGGTAGGTTTTATAACCTCCTTTGAGACGAAACACTTCAAACCCGACCATAGAAAGCAACCAGGAAAGGATCTGGCTTCGCATCCCTCCCCGCCAGCAATAGACCAGGATTTTCTTATCAGGGAATAAGGAAATCGCCTGTTTTTGAATTTCATGAAATCTTGGACCTACCAATTCGAAGCCTTTTAAGGTGGCCGCTTCTGACCCTTGTTCTTTGTAAAGTGTCCCGACGACAACCCTTTCGGCATTATTCAATATTGGAAGATTGATTGCGCCGGGGATATGACTCTGCTCAAACTCTCCTTCGCTTCTGCCGTCGATCATGGGGAGGGTTTTACGGAGTTCAAAAAATTCAGAAAGAGCAATCAGTTTCTCAGGCATAATGGGTTGAAGTTAAAAAAAAGCCGCAAGGAAGTCCCTGCGGCTTAGTATCATTTTTCAGCTTGTTGCTTAAAGCTGTGCATCAAGCTTCTGAGAAAGTACGGATTTGGGCACTGCGCCGACTTGCTTATCTACGATCTGGCCATCTTTGAAGAATAAAAGAGTAGGAATCGAGCGAATTCCAAAGGCTTGGGCTACTCCCGGATTGGAATCTACGTCCACTTTACCGATTACTGCTTTTCCTTCGTAGTCACCCGCAAGTTCTTCAACTACAGGACCGATCATTTTACAAGGTCCACACCATTCTGCCCAGAAATCAACCAGAATTGGCTGATTGGATTTGATGATTTCCTCGAAGTTTGCGTCGGTAATTTCTATTGCTTTTGCCATTGTATATAAAGTTTATGTTCTAAAATTTCAAATTATAGTTTCAAAAGGGAATTTGCTTTCAATAAGTTCCTAAGCAATAATAAAATATTTATCAGTTTTTATGGATTCTGCTTTGGAATTTGATTTCAAAATAGGCTCTAAGTTAAATCAAATCACCTTGTACATTACTTCAGGGATTTCTCCGAGTTCTTTTATCATTTCCGTATTGGGATCTATCGAGAATTTCTTGGAGAAAAGTTCCAAGGCGATGTTCTCCTTTCGGTCGATCACGTCAAAATAGAGTTTCGCTTCACCTTTGTATTTTGAGGTGATCGATTCCAGTTTTTCCATCAAGTCAAGACTCAGGTCATCCAGATTGATATTCACCCGAATCCCTTTCACCATTTTACCCCGAACTTCGCTGAGGAGCATGATATTGGTGATCTTAAATTCCAGTTCATTTTCTGCCCAGCGTTTTGGTTCTACTTTTCCATTCAAAAATAGAAACCAGCCTGGCATAAAATATTCTTTGAACTTCACATAGTCATCTCCAAACAGGAAGAACGTAAAGGCTCCGGAATAATCCTCCAGTGTGAGTGTTCCAAACGGTTTCCCGTTTTTGGTTGTGCGATGGGCAAAACTTTGAACTGAGCCTGCCAGTCTGATTTCACTCTTGGTTCGAAGGGCTTCTAAGTCATTCAGATCCGGCAAAGAAGCTGAGGTGAAGGATTCGATCTCCAGTTTGTATTGATCCAGTGGATGACCGGAGATGTAAAGGCCGACTACTTCCTTTTCAATATTCAGCTGCTGCAATTGGGAAAAAGGCTCCATCGGAGTCACTGTAGGCATCGGCACCGCCATGCTGCCACTTCCTCCACCAAATAAACTAACTTGAGCAGAATCCTCCTCTTGCTGGATTTTCTGGGCATATTTGGTTGCTTTTTCGATCAAAGTCACATCACCATCCGGCGCTTCCAGGTATTGTCTTCTGTGGTGCTCCGGAAAGCAGTCAAATGCTCCTGCCATCGCCAGGGCTTCCATGGTTTTCTTATTGAGTGCTTTGGAGCTTACTCGCTTCGCAAAGTCAAAGATATTCTTGAATACACCTCCCTTTTCCCGCTCCTTGATGATCTCCTCCACCGCTGCAGATCCGGCACCTTTGATAGCCGCCATACCAAAGCGGATTTCCCCCGCCTTGTTGACAGTAAAGCCACTTTTGGATTCATTGACATCCGGTCCCAGTACGGGGATTGCGGCGCGCTTGCATTCTTCCATGAAGAAAGTCACCTGCGTGATGTCATTCATGTTGTTGCTAAGGACTGATGCAAGGTATTCTGCAGGATAGTGCGCCTTCAAATAGGCGGTTTGATAAGCGATCCAGGCATAGCAAGTGGAATGGGACTTATTAAATGCGTAGGAAGCGAAGGCTTCCCAGTCAGTCCAGATTTTGGAAAGCTTTTTAGCATCGTGTCCTTTGGCTGAAGCTTGCTCGATGAATTTTGGCTTCATCTTGTCCAAGACATCCTTTTGTTTTTTTCCCATTGCCTTACGGAGCACGTCTGCCTCACCTTTGGTAAAGCCCGCCAACTTTTGCGACAGCAACATCACCTGCTCCTGATATACCGTGATCCCATAAGTCTCTTCCAGATACTCCTGCATGTCATCCAAGTCATAATCGATGGCTTCTGTGCCATGCTTTCGCTTGATAAAGGACGGGATGTAGGCTAAAGGTCCCGGGCGGTAAAGCGCGTTCATGGCAATCAAATCCGCAAAAACTGTCGGCTTGAGTTCCCGCATGTATTTCTGCATGCCAGCTGATTCATATTGAAAAATCCCCACAGTCTCTCCGCGCTGGAATAGCTCATAGGTCTTCTCATCATCAATCGGGAAATTATCCGCGTCAAGCTGAATCCCATGTCTTTCCTTGACGATTTTAATGGCATCCTTGATCAGTGTCAGGGTTTTTAAACCTAAAAAGTCCATTTTCAAAAGACCGGCGGATTCTACCACGGAGTTGTCAAACTGGGTACAAACCATATCCGAGTCTTTGGCCAAAGCCACGGGTACGAAATTGGTGATGTCATCAGGTGTGATGATCACTCCACAAGCATGGATTCCCAGGTTTCTTACCGATCCTTCCAGCATGGCTGCCTGGTTGATGGTTTTGGCAGATTCGTCCTGTCCTTTGGAGATTCGGATCAGTTCATCTGCCTTGGCGATCATTTCTCCCTGCCCTTTGAGTTTGTCAGAGATTGCGGCACGATTACCCTGGAGTGCAAAGAGTGCTTTAAGTTTGATATCCGGAACTAGATTGGCCAATCGCCCGGCTTCTGCCAAAGGCAGATTTAAAACTCTTGCAGTATCCCGGATAGCCGACTTGGCTGCCATCGTACCATAGGTGATAATCTGAGCCACCTGATTGGATCCGTATTTTTTGATCACATAATCGATTACCGACTGACGGCCTTCATCGTCAAAGTCAATATCAATATCGGGAAGGGATACCCGGTCTGGATTCAGGAATCTCTCAAATAGAAGATTGTATTCGATGGGGTCAATATTGGTGATCCCGGTGCAGTAGGCCACTGCGGAGCCTGCGGCAGATCCCCGGCCGGGGCCTACAGAGACGCCCATTTTTCTAGCCTCTGCGATGAAATCCTGTACAATCAGGAAATAGCCCGGATAGCCAGTCTTTTCGATTGTGGACAATTCAAAGTCCAGTCGTTCCTGAATTTCAGGTGTGATTTCCCGATAGCGTTTTTTGGCACCCTCATAAGTCAGGTGACGGAGATAGGCATTTTCTCCCCGCTTATTTCCATCGATTGCATCTTGGGGGTCAATGAATTCGGCAGGAATATCGAATTTTGGAAGGAGAACTTCACGGGCAAGTTTATAGGCCTCTATTTTGGATACGATCTCATTGGTGCATTCGATTGCCTCAGGTAAATCCGCGAAGAGTTTTTTCATCTCATCCGGGGTTTTTAGGTAGAATTCATCGTTAGGAAACCCATACCTGAACTCCCGGCCCCGCTTTCCAATGTATTTTTTGGGTTTATCGTAGAGCTCGCCATCTTTCACGCAGAGCAAGACATCGTGCGCTTTTGCGTCAGCTTTTTCAGAATAGTAGGTATTATTAGCCGCGAAATACTTGACATTATATTTCCGCGCTAGCTCCAGGAGAACTTCATTTACTTTTTCCTCCTCAGGAATACCATGGCGATTGAGCTCCACATAGAAATCCTCACCGAACTGTTCTTTCCACCACACAAAAGCCTCTTCTGCTTGTGTTTCGCCAACATTGAGAATCAGAAAAGGAATTTCTCCCCAAAGTCCTCCGGTGGTAGCGATCAGATCCCCCTTGTATTGGACAAGCAATTCCTTGTCAATTCTGGGCACGTAATAAAAACCCTCAATATTGGCATAGGAAGCCAGCTTGGCGAGGTTGTGATAACCTGCTTTATTTTTAGCCAGAAGAACGGTTTGATAGCCGTCGTCTTTGTTGCTTTTGTTTTTTCGGTCACGGCAGAGATTGAATTCGCAGCCTAAAATTGGCTTTATTTCCTTCGCCATGGCCTCTTTGACAAAGTTGAATGCACCCATCATGTTTCCATGATCGGTGATGGCGAGAGCAGGCATTCCCAACGCTTTGGCCCGGGCTACCATCGCCGGGATTTCGGAAGTTGCCTGCAAGACTGAATATTGGCTGTGTACATGCAGATGAGAAAAAGGAACAGCTGTCAGATCAGAAATATCAGCTTTCCCGGCTTGCTTCAGGATGTCTTTAGCAGCTGCTTTTTGGGTATCTTTTGCCTGGGCAAAATTAGCTTCTTCCAGTTTTGGTGCTTCGTAGGCCACTTCCGAAACTTTGATCCCTGGGGCAGGAGGCTGAACTCCCTGCTGAATCAAACCGAAGAAACACCTTGCAGTAGCATCCACATCGTATGCTGCGTCGTGGGCATCGCCAAAGCCTTTTCCAAAAAGTTTATGATGCAGTTCAGTAAGGGTAGGCCATTTGAATTTACCTCCCCGCCCACCTGGCAATGCACAGAACTCCGTGGAAATATCCTTGGTGTCGAGCTGGGGAGCTGTGAGAGGCATGGTGGCCTGGGCACGGAGGTATTCCGAGCCTACTACATTGATGTCAAATTCGATATTATGACCTACTAAGTATTTTGCCTGCTGCACATCCCCTTCAAAAATTCCAAGAATCTGCTTGAGGTCATGGCCTTCAGCCAAAGCTCTCTTGGTAGAGATTCCGTGGACTTTTTCGGCGTTATAGGGAATAGTAAATCCTTCAGGTCGGATAATGTAATTGTGATTGGAAATCAGATTCCCCTGTGCGTCATGAAGTTGCCAGGCCAGTTGGACCAGCCGGGGCCAGTTGTCCACATCGGACATGGGGGCATTGTAATCGCGAGGCAGACCGGTAGTCTCGGTATCAAAAATTAAATACATACAGCTTGAGGATTTGAGCCTTCAAATTAGGGCTAATCTCGGGAAGGAGACAAATGAAGTGGGGGTAATTGTCGGGAAAAATTGAAATATATAGATCTAAGTTTGCTCGAGATGAGCGTCTAGGCAAAGCTTCTAATTTTCAGTCTTTTATTTTCACAATTTTATGGCGGTGGTACATTTCCTGGCAATTTTCCGATCTTAGTACTCTCGATTTTTGCACTCTCTACAACTTGCTCAATATCTTATACCCCACATCCAAGCTTGCTTGCTTTTGATGGACGCTTGGATAAAATCCCTCACTAGATCCCTATATTCAGTGCCCGAAACCTCTCTACCTTTCATTTTTTTTGGTAGAGTGATGATTTCTTCCGGTTCTCCGAAAGTAATTTTTTCTGCTTCTACGATAAGCATGCCGTCGTTGATGTCATAGGCTAAAATTAACCCCGGAAGTCCGATTAGTTCCTCTGGACCGATGGGAACGGGAATATCGGAGGCAAACCACGCTGTGATCTTTTGTCCTTTGATGCTGTCTTCGCTTACGGCTTTCATGCACATGTGTCCGAGAATATCGCGTATTTCGTTCATTACCCTCCATTTTGGAGCATTTAGGCTATCACGGACAATATAAGTTTTGCCCATTTGATCCATGTATTTCAGACAGGTTTGATCCTTGAGATTGTTTTCAATGAAATAATCTGTTACCTGCCAAGAGTAGCTGCGCACTTCATAGGGTTCACCGTAGGTGTAGCGGCTTTTTTCTGGCCAAAACTGGAGTTTCATTCGGGTGCTATAGCCTTCAGGATTATTCCAGGTGAGTAGAATCCTGTCTCTTTCCTGCTGGGTAAGGTGGGGTAAGCTGGAATAGATTTTATCATAGAAAATACGATATCGGTATTCTACCTCACCCACTATATTTTGGGCTCTAAGTCCTGTGGTAATCAGGATCAGCAGAATGGTTTTCAGAAATTTTAATTTCATTGTCGTAAATGTTGACTGCTAGTTTTAGTTATCTGTATTTTTTCACTTCTACTCCCCGCATATTGTAGGTCACTCCGAGTAGGAAATATCTTGACAAAGTTTCAATACGTCCAGTGGAAACGAAGTTTTGCCCCGCAAACTGGCTGATGGTTTCATTTTGCTTGAAGATATCGTAAGCAGAGAGCCTGACTTCCCATTTTTTGGCCTCGCCGAGAAGTTTATAGATAAATGCATTCAGAATAGGCACTTCCTGATTGAATCCGAAGCTTTCGTTTTCAAATCGGCTATAGTTGAATTTTAAGTCGAAGTAAAAATCTTTGGGAAGCTTAATGTTCATATTCGTATAGGCACTCAAGTTGACAATGTCCTGATTCTGGGTGGGATTCTGTTCGTATCTGGTTTTGCTCAGACGAAACGATGTACCGGCGTATAGACTAAGCCATTCTACGGGGGTCAAGTCTAAACTTACCCCAGCGTTATGGCTCACGGTATTAGTCTCTGTTTCGATGGAGTTGATTAGGGCGAGGCTTTTGGTATAGGATGGATTTGCAGTTAAGTATGCGTTAAATTTGGTTTTCACGATAGGAAATCCAAAGCCTAAATAGGAATAATACCGCTGTCCACCGGAAACATTCCCTGCCTTAAAAGTAGTGACAAAGGTTTCGGGGTCAATGGATTGGTTTTGAACTACCTGGTTCTGATAGAATGTGGAATTTAATGATAACTGGAAATTTATGAAGGTGGCTGGATCATACATATTGTATCCGGCATTGAAAGAATGGGTTACTTCGGGCTCTAGATCGGGATTTCCTTCACGGATATACAATGGGTTGGAAATATCCTTGAATGGCTGTAAATCGGAAATACTTGGCGGAGCGACACCCATGGCATAGCCTGCACTGAGGCGCTTGTTGCCCTTCATTGTTTTCCAATAGGATAAATTAGGCGTCAAATTGAGGTAATTTTTGTCCACTCTGCCCAGAATCGGGCTCTCTTTTTCCACTGAAAATTTCCCGTTCAATAGGTAGTTGGAGGCGGCTAGACCTACACTTAAGTTAGAGCCCTTGTTGGCATACCTGATACTGGAGCCGAACCTGTTGTAGGTAATGGTGTTGTCAAAAAATCGACTGAGATCAGTATTCAGTTCGCGGGTATCACTAGCCTCCAAATCGAATACTTTTCGGTTTATTTCGCTATTGGATTGGCTGAAATTATAGAACGTCTCCCAAAAAAAGATTTTTTTGATAGGCTCGACATAAAGCAAGCTTGACTTGATCGTGTTGGAAGTATTCAATGCCTGGTTCAATTGGTCCAAATTTCTAAAATAGGTATTTGGGTCTGTTGAGTTGACAAGGTCCACAACGGATTTTTGGATCCCATCCTGATCTGCCTTGCTATAAGTATTGCTGATGCTGGCAGCAAAGTTTCTTCCGCTTTTTTTGAATTTATGCCTATAGAT
>CAZFSC010000121.1:625-10391 GCA_964521585.1 uncultured Limnohabitans sp. | reverse complement strand
CTTTTTTCTTTTACAGCAAAGAATAACTTTTGGATGTAGCATGCAGAGGATTACACCATCTTGCATATTTAGCATGAGCTATTTAGGGATTTTAATTTTGTTCTGAATCAGGAATTTAAGATGCGGATTTACACCAAAAAACCTTAAAACCGCTTGGGGTTTTGGTGGCGATCAAAAAATCTTCACCTCCGTCCTTAAGACCCAATTTTTTCTTCAAGACTTCCGCCCCTGTGGCATAGTTTCGGGTGATTACATTCACTTTTCCTGAAGGAAATAGTTTTTTGACTTCTACTTTCTTTGGTTGCACTTCCTGGATTACCTTAAAAATTCTTGCTGGAAGATCATTCCGATAGTCATTGGATGTGTATAGATGACTGTTTGGATCCAGTTTCTTCAGACCAAAACGATTTCCAAAAGTCTTAAATGCCCCGGCTTTCAATATTCCAGAAAGTGGCTCAATCAGATAATTATCCACTTCTCCATATAAAGAACTAATCCCTTCCTCTTCTTCAGGGTCAAAGGAAAAACAGGTCTCTTTTGCACCCAGATCTACTATTTCAATCTTAAGTCGGGAATAATCATTTTGATCCGACCAGTGCAAAAGAAGTTCTTTCACTTCGTTCTTGACAGAGACAATACTGATCTTTTGGATATCCGGCAGCTCGCTGAGGGCTTGGGAAATATCGAGCATCGGAGATAATTTCAGAAGAATAGAATGGCTTTTACTTTTCATCATTTCCCAGGCACTCACTACATCTGGTTCACAGTCCTTCAGTTTATATAACTTTTCGTTACTTTTCCCTCTTCGTGCAGGATCAGCATAAATCAGGTCAAATCGATGATCTTGCTGGGATAAAAACTCCAACCCATCTCCTTTTACAAATTCGAATTTTTCAGGAGCTAGGATCTGTAAATTATGTGAGACGATTTCCGCTAATTCTTCCTGCTGTTCGCAATAAATAGCCTTTTCGAAATTTTTTGCCAAGAAAAAGCTGTCAACGCCAAATCCTCCCGTTAGATCGATCATTTCTTTGCCTTTGTTACCTCTAGACTTGAATTGGGCTGTCTGCTCGGAAGAGCTCTGCTCTAGTGAAACCGACGCTGGAAAAATCAGCTTTGGATGGGCAGCCAAGGTAGGAAGTTTCTTATTGGCCTTTTGTCTTGCAGAGATCTGCTGCACTGCAGCCTTTAGATCAAAATCAGTTTTACCCTGGTATTTAAAAAGTAAAAGTGCAGGATCTTCCGTGAGATGATCCTGCACAAATTGTTTGAAGTCAGCCCGATGATATTGGCTCAACTCCATTTATACCAATTTCTTTTCCAAAGCGTATTCGGCAATCTGGACTGCATTGGTAGCAGCACCTTTCCGTAGATTGTCTGCCACAATCCACATGTTTAATGTATTTGGCTGAGATTCATCTCTTCGTAGACGGCCTACAAATACTTCATCTTTTTTATGCGCATTGATTGGCATCGGGTACACGAAATTTGCCGGGTCATCCTGCACGATTACTCCAGGTGCAGACTCCAATAGACTTCTTACTTCGGCAAGGTCAAAATCTTCCTTAAACTCCACATTTACTGCTTCAGAGTGTCCTCCCATCGTCGGAATTCTCACCGTTGTGGCTGTCACCTGCACAGTATCGTCACCAAAAATCTTTTTAGTCTCTTTGATCATCTTCATTTCCTCTTTGGTGTAGCCATTTTCCTGGAAAACATCAATATGAGGAAGCACATTCAGATCTATTTTATGTGGATAGACCATCTCGGGCGTTTTTCCTGCGCGCTCCGCCATCATTTGATCCACGGCAGCTTTACCCGTACCGGTCACGGACTGATAGGTGGACACCACGATGCGTTTGATACCATAGCGCTGACGCAAAGGCTCTAGTGCCAACACCATCTGAATAGTAGAGCAGTTGGGATTTGCGATGATTTTATCCTCTTTGGTAAGCTTCTTCGCATTGATTTCCGGAACGATCAATTTTTTGTCTGGATCCATTCTCCATGCAGATGAATTGTCAATGACCAGCGTGCCTGCGGCAGCAAATTTTGGTGCCCACTCCAGGGAGGTACTTCCGCCTGCTGAGAAAATGGCAATTTCGGGCTTAAGTGAAACCGCCTCTTCCAAACCGATGACGGTAAAGTCTTGGCCCATGTAGGTGATTTTTTTGCCGACTGATCGCTCACTGGCAACCAATAGTAATTCATCAAATGGGAATTGATGCTCTTCGAGCACTTCAAGAATTTCGGATCCTACCAGTCCGGTGGCTCCTACTACTGCTAATTTCATCGAAAGGGTTCTAATAGGTTATTAAATTTCCAAGCTGCAAAAGTAAGCACTAGGCTTTCATTTTCAGGATTATCCGGGGAATAATTGAGTGTAATTACGCAATTATTTTTTTTCACTTTAGAATTCGAAATTCCAGGCCTCCAATTCATATCAGAGGTTGGTTTTGAAATCACTAATAAAAATTAGAAGACGGAATGGAGAGTTTATTCGTCTTCAAATTCTCCTTCTCTTCTCCATCCGTAGGGATTGGTGTCTGCAGTAGTTATTTGAGATTCTACTTTTCCTGTCTGTGGATCTTCGGTAAAAAACATGGTTGAAGATTTCCAGCGAAGCATTTTTACCTCGTCTTTCAGCTTTTCTTCATCGCCATCGAAAATTTTTTCCAGTAAGTCATCTCTCCCTTCGCAGGTGACATATTCAGTTTTCCCGTTTTTATAATGTATCTGATATTCTCTCATAATGTTTTATTTTAAAAACCCCTCTAATCTTTTTTTGTTATGTTGAATGCTCAGTAATAGCATTGACATTGTTTTTAACCACCTAGATCAGGCTACTTTAAGGTTACGTGAAGAGGAATCTTTAGGGTTCGATAGAAAGGCTATTCTTGGATAGTATCTTTCATCAATTACAATTTTTTGGGAAGGGAGAATGTCTTGGACTTGATTTATTCCTCCGAAAATCAATTTAAAGTATCCATTTATTTTCTAAGGCGACAGAAGTCTATTCAATGAAGTTTCAGTTTGTCTAAATATTAAAATTTTGCTGAAATTATTCTGGTATCCGTGGTTATTGATTTTTTCACGATTTTATTAAAATATCAATCCTGATTTAGTAGATTAGTTGGAGATTTTTAGCCTAAGTAATTTATGATCAGATTTTTAATATGTGTATTCTTCTGTTTCTGCAGCCCTACTATTTCAGTCTTTGCACAGATTAGCAATCTAAAACAGAATTTCGAAGCAGATTTTAAACTAGTGAATTCCCCAGAAGAGTTTCTCCCGGGATGGAAGGGCAATGAGTTGAGAGCCAGTTCTTCGAGGATTTTTCAATCCAATCTTGGAAGAAACAACTCCAAAGCTTTAGCTGTACAGCCCATAGCTACTTTTAACGGAGAATTGATGGTGACACTGTTCAACGAGGATTTTCAGGGTGCCAAAGTTCAATTTTGGGCCCGTTCACTTCAAAATGGTACAGGTAGCCGGGCAGCAGAAGTATTTATTTCATGGAAAGGAAGCAAGGATTCTTCCTTTTCTCCGGCTGTGCTCTTAGGAGGACCCCAGGAATTTGCCAATCAAAATCAGGAATTCAGAAAATTCGAATTGGAGATTCCACCTACCTTGAAAGATCAGCCTGAATTAGTTTTAAAAATTGAGATCAGATATGGATCTGGCACCGGAAGTGCAGCCCGTTGGATGATGGATGATTTTGAGTTTGGGGATTTCTCTGTTGATCTGACTTCGCCCGTTTTACTTCAGGTAAGAGGATACGATTCAGATCAGTTGGAACTGCAATTTAGTGAAGCATTGGACCCTGTTTTTCCCCTTTTCCAATTGAATTACAGTTTGGACGGGCTTCAGCCGGGCAATGCTCAACTGAAAAATGACAGTTTGGTCTACTTGACTTTCGAGAAAAAGTTGACTCAGGGAGAAAAATATGCGCTCTCAGTCAAGCAATTGGCTGACCTTTCTGGGAATTTTTTAAATGATACGTTAGTCCAATTCATCTTTCATGATCCTACACATATCCCTTGGAAAGGTCTGGTCATCAACGAAATCATGCCGGCGCCCAAAGCAGATCAGGACCTTCCAAACGTGGAATATGTTGAGCTTTTTCACGCAGGTGAATACCCTTATCGTATGCAAAATATCAGCTTTTCCAATTCAAGAGTTCAGGTTAAACTCAGTGAGTACTGGCTTTTGCCAGGGAAGTATCTTTTGCTTGTCCCTCAAAATCAAGGATCAGTTTTCAAAGATTCTGGCTTGGTACTGGAAGTTGCTTCCTGGCCGACTCTCCTAAATTCGGGTGACCGGATCCAGATAGCCACTGATCGAGGCGAGGCGATTGATGGGCTCAGTTACTTGACTTCGAGTTGGGGCGGGAGTCAGTTTGCTGGTGGCGGATATAGTCTGGAAGTGGTCAATCCTTTTTATGCCTGTGAGCAGTCCGAATTGTTAAGAGCTTCCGAAGATCCTCTGCGTGGTACTCCTGGTAGGGTCAATTCAGTCTTTGATTCATCTCCCGATCGGGAAGCTCCAAATTTAGAGGAGCTGTACTTTATAAATTCCAGACAGGTCTTGATTGGATTTTCAGAACCAATATTTCCGGACTTTACTTCAAGTAATTTATTCTTCAATCCCCTTCTTGAAGTGGAAAACTTGGAATTCATAGCGCCTAAGTCGATCCGGGTTAATCTTAAAACTGAAGCTCAGCTTAATTTGATCTACCAGTTAACGATAAATGGGATTAAGGATTGCTCCGGGAATGAATTTGTCCAGAAAAATCCAATTGGAATAGTCTTGCCCAAACCGGCCCAAAAAGGAGATCTTATTATTAATGAGCTGCTTTTCAATCCAAAAACCGGTAGTCCCAAGTTTGTCGAACTCTATAATCGTACGGATTCATATTTGGAGATTGGAAACTGGAAGATTGGAAATCTCAATGAATTAGGAGAACCAGCTCAACTCAGGCTACTATCTTCAAACCGCCTTCAAATTCCGCCAGGCGGGTTTTTGGCAGTCACTACATCTGTTGAGCGCTTGAAGCTCGACTATCCGCTTTCCGCTTCCGGCGGATTTCATCTGCTTGCGAGTCTCCCAAGCTACCCCATCACTGCTGGAAATGTGGTTTTAGTAGACGCTGTCGGATCAGTAGCAGAGATTCTCTCCTACACCAAGGAAATGCATCATCCCTTGTTGAGAGACCCAAAAGGGGTTTCGTTGGAGCGAATTTCATCAGAAAATCCAGCTACCAATTCCTCGAATTGGCAATCTGCAGGAGCGACAGTCGGTTATGCCACACCAGGCATGAAAAACTCACAGGCCATATCAGGGGAATTTTTAGCCCAGGTAATTCAGATTGAGCCTAAAGTCTTTGATCCACAAGGAAGTCAGGGCAATACATTTACCAGTATCCGATATGAGTTAGATCAAAGTGGCTGGCTAGGGAATTTCAGAATATATTCCTTATCAGGTCAATTAATTCAGGTATTGGCTCAGAATCAGATTCTCGGAACCAGTGGGCTTCTTACCTGGACAGGAACAGATGCGCAAGGACAAATCGTGAGACCCGGATATTACATCCTTTTGGTTGAACTTTATGACCTAAATGGCCAGACCCAATCGATCAAAGAAACGATCATAGTTGCGACTGGTTTTTAGATCAAACCACACGAATTTTCAGTTTCTAATATTTTTTTGTATTTTGAAGTAGTAAAAACCTTTCTCACCCCCCGACTCATGGAAAAAGACTTAATCGATCAATCGCTCTATGCTATCTGCATCAAAGGAGGTAAAAATCTCCGGGATGCTATCCAATATTTGAAAATGAAATACAGGATAGATGTAGAGAGGTTAGTGCTTAAAAAGCGTCTAAATAAAATTTTAGAAGAAAAGAAAGCCGTTGCATAACGGTTTTTTTTTGATCAATTCATTAAAAAATATTGATAGTTTTTTTCAGATTTTCATGACCTGGATTGATCAATTAATCTAAACCTTTAGCCGGTTTTTGAATTAAAGGCTGGTTTAGGATTTTTATTTTTTGCAAATCCAAGCTCTAAATGTATTTTAGGGGCACCTATCGCGTTTGAAAGCGAAGCGGAAATATCAATAAACCTAGTCAGCTATGAGTCAAGGAGAAAAAACGGCCTATTCCCAAGAGGAATTGAAAGAATTTGAAGAAATCATCCTCAATAAACTTGCTAGCGCAAAAGAAGAATTGAGCATGTTGAAAGAGTCTTTAAGCAAGAAAAATGACAGCGGGACAGATTTTACTGCTTCTACTTCTAAACTTTTGGAAGACGGTGCAGATACATTGGAGCGAGAGAGTCAAAATCAATTGGCAGCCAGACAGCAGAAATTCATCATCAATCTTGAGAATGCCTTGATTCGGATCAAAAACGGTACTTATGGGGTTTGTGTGGATACAGGTAAATTAATTTCCAAAGAACGGCTAAAGGCAGTACCGCATACCATGCATTCCATTGAAGCTAAGTTGTCTAAGCAATAAGAAGATTTGGACTTTTTACACCGGCATATTGAGGCGTTGATATTTTGTTCACCCGCGCCTCTTCCTGAGTCAGAGATTCTGAAGTGTCTCAATGAGATGTTTGAGGCTGATGTCCCCAAGGAGCATGTGTCCGAGGCAATCAAGGAGCTTAGAGAAAAATATCGAAGCGACGAATTTTCTTTCCAGTTAGATTTTCTGGGAGGTGGGTATCAATTTTTGACCAAGCCAGCCTACCAGACATCTATCAGCATCCTGCTCAGACAGCAGTCACAGAAGCGACTTTCCACTGCCCAGTTGGAGACACTGTCCATTATTGCTTACAAGCAACCTGTTACCAAAGGTGAAATCGAGCAAATCAGAGGTGTAAACAGCGATTACTCTGTTCAAAAACTTTTAGAAAAAGAATTGATTGAAATCAAAGGCAAATCGGAAGGAATGGGAAGACCTTTGCTATACGGAACTTCTGATAAGTTTATGGAATACTTTGGAGTCAATGCGATCAGTGATCTGCCGCAGCCAAAGGATTTTTCGCAACCTGAAAATCAGATCGGAGAGCAGCGCGATTAATTATTCTCCGAGCGTAACCCTGGCAAGCTGGGCGATCAGATACTTTCTTCCTGATTTTATTTCCAGACAAAGCACTCTGGTACGTCTAGTTTCGACTTTCTGAAATTCCCTACCTGACAAAAAAAACCGATTGCCGGGTTTTAAATCGGAAAGGAACAACCCTTCCTGTTTATCACTTTTTAAGTCATACTTACTCATTTCCTTCATCAGAAAGAGATCTCTGGCTGAACTAGCCTTGGGGTTGGACATGTGCTTTCGCAAAGGAATTAAAATATCGATCGGGAAGAATTCATTCTTTAGAAGAGGGAATAATAATTCCTGAAAAGTAGTTTTCCATTCTATTCCATGAGGATTAATACCAATACCGAACTTGGCAAAAGCATGCAGATGGGCCACCTCGTGGATGTAAGTAAGAAGAAATTGAAAAGGATTGAGATCAGTGTTGATAGTGATGGTTTGAATCTTTCGATCTTTCCTGTATCTGAAATCACCAAATTTTGATTTTCTGCTTCTGGTTACGTGGAAATTGAAGGGTTTTTTTTCCCATAATATTAAACAATAAGGTACAGCGGTTTTTGGAAGGTGGTTATCCAAGACCATTTGAAGTTTGCTTTTGCTGTCCATGGCCAAAAATATCCAAAAAAAAAGAGTCCCGAATTTTCGGGACTCAATTTTTTTAGAAGTGGGAGTTAATTACTTAACTTCTTCAACAGTCTCTACTACTACCGCAGTAGTGTCAGTAGTTTCTTCAACTGCTTCAACTGTGTCTTCAACAACTACTTCAGTAGGCTCTACTGTCTCAGTTGTCTCTTCAGTTACTTCTTTGTTGCCGCAAGATGCAGTTGCCATTAGGCCAACGATTGCGAAAATTGCAAATACCTTTTTCATTTTTTGTGGTTTTCTTAATTACGATGCAAATGTATTATTACTTTGATCAATAAAACAACATCCACTCAAAATATTTTTATTTGTTTTTATAAATAATTTTTACGGGAACCCCCTCGAAATCAAAGTTTTCTCTAAGTCGGTTTTCCAGATACCTCGTATAGGGCGATTTGATGTATTGTGGAAGGTTACAAAAGAAGGCAATCACCGGATTTTTGGTAGGAAGTTGGGTCACATATTTGATCTTGATGTACTTTCCTTTCCATGCGGGTGGCGGATATTTTTCAATTTCCGGAAGCATGACATCATTCAATTTTGAAGTAGTCACTTTCCGTGTTTTGTTCTCATATACTTTTACTGCCAATTCGATTGCCTGAAGAATTCTTTGTTTTTCAATCACCGAAGTGAAAATAATCGGAATCCATTTATTTTCTCCAAGTCGGGACATCATTTCCTCTTTGATAGTGCCCATGGTTTTGTGATCCTTGTCGATCAGATCCCATTTATTGACCATGATCATGATGCCTTTATTATTCTTGATTGCCAAGGCGATCAAGTTGATGTCCTGAGCTTCCAGTCCTCTGGTTGCATCGACCATGATGATCACTACATCAGATTCTTCCAAAGTTCGGAGTGAACGCATGACGGAGTAGAATTCCACGTCCTCGGTTACTTTGGCTTTTTTCCGAATTCCTGCGGTATCGGTAATGATAAAATCTTGTCCAAAGAGTTTGTATCGGGTGTGAATGGCATCCCTTGTAGTTCCGGCCTCATTGGTCACAATGGAACGTTCTTTTCCGATCAAAGCATTAAGGAAAGAAGATTTTCCTACGTTTGGTCTTCCAAGAATAGCTATTTTTGGAATGTCTGAATCCGGATCCTCTTCACCTTCCTCCTCGAATTGGGTGATCACGTGATCAAGCAACTCGCCCGTACCGCTGCCACTTGCTGATGCAATGGGGAACACTTCATATTCACTGACTCCCAAAGCATAAAACTCATTTGCCATGAAGCTTTTTTCCTGATTGTCCGCCTTATTGGCTACGATGTAGACTGGTTTGTTGGTGGCTCTCAGCTCATGGGCAAATTCCGTATCCAGATCCGTCAGGCCATCGTGGCAGTCCACTACAAAAAGAATTACGTCAGCCTCTTCGATTGCCAGTTTTACTTGCTTTCGAATCTCTGCTTCGTAGAGGTCATCTGACCCAATCACATACCCTCCAGTATCAATAACCGAGAAGAATTTTCCTGCCCACTGTGCATGACCATAATGTCGGTCCCTGGTGACCCCACTCATATTATCTTCAATCGCCTTTCGCTCCTCTACCAGTCGGTTAAACAAAGTGGATTTTCCCACATTCGGTCTTCCTACTATTGCTACAATATTTGCCATAATCAAGTTGGGTCGTACCCAAATTTTTTCAGTTTTGATTTATTTTTACGCCAGTCCTGCTCCACCTTCACGAAGGTTTCCAGGAAGACTTTTTTGCCGAAGAATTTTTCTAATTCTTCACGGGATTCTATCCCTACTTTCTTGAGCATTTTGCCCTTTTCCCCAATAATGATCCCCTTTTGGCTCTCCCGCTCTACGAAGATATTTGCACGCATCCGAATCATGGTTGCGTCTTCTTTAAAATCTTCGATACTGACTTCAGTGCTATATGGAACCTCTTTTTTATAATTGGTGAAGATTTTCTCTCGGATTATCTCGGAGGCAAAGAACCTTTCAGGCCGATCCGAAAGTTCCTCTTTATCATAATAGGCAGGATGCTCAGGTAATCTATCCAGGATTTCCTG
>CAZFSC010000121.1:0-615 GCA_964521585.1 uncultured Limnohabitans sp. | reverse complement strand
TGATTTTTTCAATATTGAATTTTTCGGCTGCAGAAATGGGGATTACCACTTCCGATTTAATCCTTGAAGTCCAGTATTCTGTCACTTCGGCTAGTTGGCCTTCTTTTGCCAGGTCGATTTTATTGATAACCAAAAGCACCGGAACACCAGATTCGTTGATTTTTTCAATCACGTGCTCGATATCTGTATCATTTTCATAAAGATCTGTAACGAATAGAATGATATCTGCATCTTCAAGGGAGATATTGACAAAGCTCATCATATTCTTTTGAAGCTCATATTGGGGCTTCAACATGCCTGGTGTATCTGAAAAAACAATTTGATAGTTTTCCGAATTTGTCAGGCCAACGATTCTATGCCGGGTAGTTTGAGCCTTGGAAGTAATAATCGAAACACGCTCACCCACAAGTAGATTCATTAGGGTAGATTTCCCCACATTTGGTTTACCGATAATGTTGACGAATCCTGCTTGGTGTTTTTCTGAGCTCATTTTGAAAATTTTTACAAAGGTACTTGATTTTTGAGAGTTTGTCCTTACCTTTGTGGAACAAATCGCGGGATGGAGCAGTTGGTAGCTCGTCGGGCTCATAACCCGAAGGTCACAGGTTCGAGTCC
>CAZFSC010000120.1:0-10437 GCA_964521585.1 uncultured Limnohabitans sp. | reverse complement strand
AAATTCTGAAGATGTCTAACGGGATGAATTGTCAGAATTGCCATTTGCAAGCAGGAACTGTCCCCCTTGGAAATAACTATTCAGCGGTGGCATCTACCTATCCCAAAGTCAGAAATCGCTCAGGTCAAATGGAAGATATTCCCAAAAGAATCAATGATTGTTTTGAGAGAAGCCTAAACGGATCAACGCTTCCGGTAAATAGCAATGAAATGCAAGCCATGGTCGCCTATATGGAATGGCTGGGGCAAGAAGTCCCTAAAGGTGAAAAACCAAAAGGAGTAGGTCTTTATGAAGTGCCTTTATTGGATCGTCCTGCCGATCCTATTAAAGGAAAAACGGTTTATACCTTACAATGTCAGTCCTGTCATATGGAAGATGGGCAGGGGGTTTTTAAGTCTGATGGAAGCGGGTATCTCTATCCTCCTCTTTGGGGACCAAATAGTTACAATCAGGGAGCCGGCTTGTTTAGGATGTCAAGATTTGCGGGATATGTTCGAGCCAACATGCCTTTTGGGGCTACTTACCTCCAGCCCATCCTGACCGATGAGGAATCTTGGGATGTAGCAGCTTATGTCAATAGCCTGGTACGTCCTTCCAAAGATCTATCTGGGGACTGGCCGGATATCTCCAAAAAACCGATGGACCATCCCTTTGGTCCTTATGTAGATGGCTTTTCTGAAACTCAACACAAATACGGTCCCTTTCAACCCATTATTTCGGCAAAAGCTGTCAAGTAATGCGCTGGATATTAGTTGTTCCACTGTTTTTTTTGGGCTTGCCGATTTTTTCGCAGGAAAAAGAATCTAAGATTGAGCTAAATCCTGACTTGCATTTTCGCTCCTATTGGATGAGTACCAGCTACAGGGAAGATTATAAAAATGATTTTGCCTTGGGCTCAAGTTTAAAGTTAGGAGCAAAAGCCAAGTTGGAGGGATTTGAGTTGTTGATAGGGTATAGATTATTTGCAAATCTATGGAGTTCAGATTTGAGTGCCCCAGATCCCAAGTCTGGCCAGTTTAATCGCTATGAATTAGGTTTATTTGACCTTTTGAATCCCAATGATCGATTCTTTGGAAAGATTGAAAACCTTTCTTTGTCCTATCAAAATAGCAAATGGGGAACAAGGATCGGAAGAATGGGGGTGTATTCAGACTGGATCAATCCTCAAGACGGAAGACTTTCAGCCACAGGAGTTGAGGGTATCCACGCCTGGGTTGAAATTGACCATGATTGGAAATTTGAATTATGGGCCATATCAAAAATAAGTGTACGGGGCACCAGCGAGTGGTTTGGTGTAGGAAAAACAATAGGAATATATCCAGTCGGACGCAATATCTATGGGAATCCATCTGCTTATTTTGGTAATACAGAGAGTTACTGGATCGGTATTTTAGAAATTTCCAAAAAATGGGAATCTCGGACCTTTTCTTTTTCCAATACTTTGGTCCAAAATATTTCGAGCACTTCTTGGTTTCAATTTGAAAATACCTGGGAACAACCTAGAGGTAATTTGATGCTTGGTCTACAGATGGGGTTTCAGGCAGGAATAGGGGAGGGGGGAAACCCTGATATCCTATTGGCATATAAAGATCCCGAAGATCAAAACTGGGCGATATCAAGTCGAATTGGTTGGAAGAATAGTCGTTGGTCAGGTCATTTCAACTTCAGTAAAGTCGGTGGAACCGGTCGATGGTTAAGTCCCAGAGAATGGGGGAGAGATCCTTGGTATACTTTCATCCCTCGTGAGCGAAACGAAGGGTTTCAAAATGTAGATGCCATTACTGGTTATTTCGAACGTGGATTTTTGGATAAACAGCTGATGGGTTATTTGCAGTTAGGGTTTCATTGGTTACCAGATCTGGATGATCCTGCTGCAAACAAGTACAACTTCCCATCCTACAGACAAGTCAATTTAGGGATGAAATACAAACCAAAATCATTCAAAATGCTAGACCTGCATTTAATTTTGATGAATAAGGAAGCGCTGAATCAAGATAATTTAACTCCAACCCAAATGTACAACAAGGTTGGTCTATGGCACTTAAATCTGATTTTAGACTATTACATCAATAGATAATCCGGTCAGATATATTCAGGGACAAAGATTTTAATTATTGATCAATTAGGTTTTGCAATTTCCTATCGCTACTTTTGTAGCCATAAAGGCAATGTGTCCAAGGATCCACCCTTTCTTGAAATAAAAGTACACGTTGTTCATTGACCTGCTTAAGTAGCAAATTCAAGAGTTTCCCCCTCGCAAAGGTTTTAATTCTTTTTCTTTCTACTTTTTTAATCCCTCGTGATTCTTCACATAAGATTGAAACCTGCAGATTACTTCCTTCGGGAAACTTGAATTTATCATCTTTAACAAAAAGTCTATTAAAACAGTAAGGTTCTCAGAGTCAGAATTATCTGAATTCTCCCAAACATTAAGATCGAGGGTATACGGGCATTTCAAAGCCAATAACCGCTCAAAATATGCCACATCGGCAATGGTGATCAAATCAGTAGTTTTGATTTCATTGTATCTAGTCCCATTGATATTAATCACAACTGGAGTAGCTTCAACTACTTTTCAGATGTTTGCCTGCTTTATTCTTGCAGGTTTTGGGATGGCGGGAGTCGGCATGGGAGTGATGCATGATGCGATACATGGCTCATACTCCAAAAATCCCCGCATCAACAAACTAGTAGGTTATACGCTGGATATGGTAGGTGCAAGTTCTATTGTCTGGAAAATGCAGCACAATGTTCTTCATCATAGCTATACTAATATTGATGATCATGATGATGACATCAATGCGCCCTTCTTTTTAAGATTTTCGCCTAACGCGCCGCAAAACAAACTTCATAGATATCAGCATCTTTATGCTTGGTTCTTTTATTCCTTATCGACTCTTTCATGGGTAACCGCAAAAGATTTTATACGGTTGAAAAGATATTACAAGAAAGGCTTGATGAAAGGCGAGAAGGCCTACAATGAAGCATTGGTTAAGCTGATTCTTTGCAAAATCGGATACTTCGCTATCATTCTCGGTTTACCCCTGATTTTCGCGCCATTCTCGGTAGGAATGATTCTACTTGGATATGTCCTGATGCATTTTGTGACTGGTTTCACTATTACCATGGTTTTCCAGATTGCACATATTGTGGAGGATGTCGAATTTCCATTGCCTGATTCCGAAGGAATTGTAGAAGGTGAACGGATTCTTCATCAGCTTGCGACCACTTGTAATTTTGCACCGAATAACAAACTACTTTTCTGGTTTGTTGGCGGGTTGAATTATCAGGTGGAGCATCATTTGTTCCCGGATATTTGTCATGTACACTATCGGGATATTGCTCCTATTGTGAAAGCAACTGCAGCAGAATTCAACGTACCTTATCATTCTAAGCCTCAGTTTTTAATGGCTGTCTTAGATCATTTTAAAATGCTTTATGTATTGGGCAATATGCCTAAGCTGGAGCCAGTAAAAGCCTAGCACATGAGTAATTTTAAGAGAAATACCAGACCAGCAGCCGAGAACAGAAATTCAAGGCCCGCTGGAAGACCCGCACAAAAAAAGAAGGAGTCTACCCTTGATCCAAATTTATTGGTGAAAAAAGCACAACCAAGCGGTCAGGAGGGATTCCAGTCAATAATTCCTTTCAGCAGTTTGAAGCTTAATAGCCTTTTATTGAAGAATATTCAAGCCAAGGGATATGAGCATATGACCTATATCCAGGAAAAATCAATCTCTCCTTTATTGGATGGCAGGGATCTACTTGGGATTTCCAACACCGGATCAGGTAAGACTGGCGCTTTTCTCATTCCGATCATTGAGCATGCGAAAGCTGACCCAAATGGGTTTACTGCTTTGATTGTCACTCCTACCCGGGAGTTGGCACTTCAGATTGAGGAAGAGTTTAAAAGCTTAACCAGAGGAATGAATCTGTACTCCAATACATTCATTGGAGGAACCAATATCAATTCTGATTTCAAAGCACTTGGCAGGAAACTCCATGTTATTGTGGGAACGCCCGGTCGTTTATTGGATCTTGCTGATCGTAAATTGCTTCATTTAAATAGAATCAATACCTTAGTATTAGATGAGTTTGACCGGATGTTGGATATGGGGTTTGTCCATGACGTGAAAAAGCTGGTGAATGCAATGACTAAACGAAGTCAAACTATGCTTTTTTCTGCAACGCTTGAGCCTTCTCAGAAGAAATTAATCGATGGCTTACTAAATGATCCCATCGAGATCAAAGTGAATAACGGAGGAACGACCAGCGAAAATGTAGATCAAGAAATTATCCGTGTGCCAGAAGGCAAGGATAAATTTGATGTACTATCTGGATTGTTTAAAAACCAAGACTTGGATCGTGTCATTATTTTTACAGAAACTAAAAGATTGGCCGATCGTATAGCAAAGAAATTAAATCAAACGGGAGTAAAATCCGGATTGATTCACGGTAATAAATCCCAAAATTTCCGAAACCGGACTATAGAAGAGTTCAAAAACGGAACTACTAGAGTATTGGTAGCTACAGACGTGGCGGCCAGAGGTATAGACGTGGCTGATGTATCCCATGTGATCAACTATCAGCTTCCCATGTCTATGGATAGCTATATCCACAGAATAGGCCGGACAGGCCGTGCCGGAAAAACCGGTAGGGCTATAACATTTGTCAATTAATATCGCCGAAATGTCAAAAAACCAGAACACATTTATCAAAAAACAAAAAGCAGAACTTAAAAAGAGAAAACAAAAAGAAAAATTAGAGAAAAAGTTAGCCCGAAAGGAGCTTCCTAAAAGTGGGGATCTGGACGATATGTTGGCATATGTAGATGAATTTGGAAACATTTCTGATACACCTCCGGAGCCAGAGCCACCCAAAAAAGAAATTAATCCAAGTCAAAAATTTAATAGAAACAACAAATTTAAAAGTCAGTAATCATGAATGAAGGAACAGTAAAATTCTTTAACACAACCAAAGGTTTTGGTTTTATTACACCAGCAGACAACAGTGAAGATGTATTCGTACACCACTCAGGTCTTGTACACGAGATCCGTGAAAACGATCGTGTTACTTATGACATAGTTCAAGGTAAAAAAGGCGTTAATGCAGTTAACGTAAAGGTAGCTAAGTAATATCAATCGGGTTTCCCGAAATAATATACTTCAACCAATGCCTGCAGATCTTAGATTTGCAGGCATTTTTTATTTGTTTTCAAATTTAATCTCATGGGTTAATTCAGCTCCTTCTGCGAGTTCATTGAGGTTTTGAAGTGTGATTTTGGCAATTTGTGCCAAGGCTTCTTCAGTCAGGAATGCTTGATGACCTGTAATCAATACGTTTGTAAAAGTCATTAAGCGGGCGATTTGCTCATCCTGGAGAATCTCCTCAGAGCGGTTTTGAAAAAAAAGATCCTCTTCCTGCTCATAAACGTCTATTCCCAGATTACCCACTTTTTTTTCTTTCAAGGCCTTTATAACTGCTTTAGTATCTATAAGCGCTCCCCGACCGGTATTGATCAGAACTACTTTGTCTTTCATTTTGGATAAAGACTTCGCATCAATCAAATATTTGGTTTCCTCAGTCAGCGGGCAATGAAGAGAAATGATGTCGGAAGATTGGAATAGCTCATCCAATTCTGTGTATTTCACGCCTAAATCTCTTACTTCTGGATCCTGAACAGGATCGAAGGCAATCACATTGCAGCCCAGACCTGCCATAATTTTACAGAAAACCTTTCCTATGGAACCCGTACCTATCACGCCCACCGTTTTTCCATGGAGATTGAAACCTGTCAGGCCTTCAAGGGAAAAATTATTTTCTCGGACCCGATTGTATGCTTTATGGGTTTTTCTGCTTAGGGTAAGTAGTAGCGCTAATGCATGCTCGGCCACTGCCTGAGGGCTGTAGGCAGGCACTCTGCAGATTCGGATCCCTAAGTCATTTGCTGCCCTCAAATCAACCTGATTGAATCCGGCGCACCGTAGTACGATGGATTTGATTTTGAATTCTGCTAATTTTTCGAGTACCTTTTGGTTTAACTGATCATTAACAAAGGTGCAAATGGCATCAAATCCTTCCGCAAGATTAACTGTGGTCTGATCCAGCTTTGGTTCAAGGTAAGTTACTTCATGGTCAGAATCTTCTAAGAACTCGTTAAAGCTAGATCGATCGTAAGATTTTGTGCTAAAAAAAGCTACCTTCATTATCCACTGGTTTTAAGCTCATAAATTGAAAATCGTGTAAATTCTTCTTCAATTTCCGAATTTTCAGGCTCCCGTACCAGAATTTTATTATCCGGTAGCGATAAAATCATTGTTCCCGGAATCCCTTCTAACTCTATCGGCACTTGTTTTCCATTTTTAAAAATCAAAATCCTTTGCTCTGTTTGATCAAATGGTCCGAAATAAGGATTCTCTTCTGATGTTCTGTTATCATATTCTGCCTGAGATATTCCTGTAAAATACTGTAGTAAGTAGGTGTTGTCTTGGAGGTTCAAAAGCCTTTGATTTCTGGCAGAAAGTTTATTCAATGCATTCGCTTTTTCGTCTGAAAAATTAGTCCCTATGGGCACTGGTGGATAGGTTTTGAATTCAGAGTAGCTGATTGGGACTGTCCTATCTAAGGATAAATCAGGCAAGCTGTAAATCAAAATCTCGTTGTCCAAATTCTGTACAACTGCCAACTCATTCTTTTTCTGATCGATAAAAAATGATTTCCCCATCAATTCAGGATAGATGTTTTCTGTAGAATTGTAGATAGAGTTTGCTTCGTAGGGAATTACTGACCGCACATTACCAGTCATTAAATTGAGTTGGTAAAAATTCTGTAGCGTATCTTTCCCTTCTTGATTCATGATGAGATTAGTCGCACTAAGGTAATTAGTAGGTCCGACCAAGACATAGGTAGTGTCATTGATTTGGTAGTACGGAGGCTTTCCGAGTGGAGCCGATGTACGGATTGGGAGGGGAGACATAATCCGGTATTCTTGGATTAATTCATAGTTTTCATCATAGATGAGTACTGAAAAAGGTAATTCTACAATCCGTTGCCCTTTAGGCCCAAATCCCATTCCGACCGGATTCCAATTGCCATAATTTCCCGGGCCATCCCCCTTTTTATGTGCCCGATTTAAGATTTTTCCGTTTTCTGAAATCTCCAAAATGTCGTCTTCATTCATGGAGTATCCTAAATAGATTTTTTCTTCAGGATCATAATCCTGAATAGTAATTTTGGTAAGATTATCTACTTTGAATGAGTCTACTTTGACTAATTCGTATTGATCATCAACTGCTTTGGAGGTATTCCCTTCTTTAGAGGAGCAACTTGCTAGGAAGAGGTGGGTTAACAGGATGACTGCGGTGTGATAGAAGAATTTTGCTTTCATTATTTTGCTTTCGTAGAATAACTAAAATAACAAATAAATGTAAAATAGTAACCAGACCCAAATCATTGTAAAAATATTTTCAAATCATTCTGAATAAAGAATAATTTAATGAATCTCCTTAGATTAGCCCGAAATCTACAACCCAAGAAATCGAGCTGGACTAAACTGTCACCAATCGGAATGATTGTAACTCATGCTAGATCCTTTGAAGCAGATGAAAGAAAAATAACAATCACATGAAAAATCCAATCTATTTACTTCCTTTATTCCTTGCCTTAGCATGCGGAGGAAATCAGGAAGCGGAAGTCGAAACTCAAGTTATGGAAGAAAATCAAATGGAATCAGGTGCCACAAAACCGGATTCAGTCTTAAGACATACAGTCTTTTTCAGTTTCAAGGAGACTTCCTCACCGGAGGATGTCAAAGCCATCGTGGATGCCTTTCGGAACTTACAAAATGAAATAGATGGGATTGAATCTTTTGAATGGGGTGTGAATTCGAGTCCGGAAGGCTTGAATCAAGGGTTAACCCACGCTTTTACCTTGACATTTCATTCAGATGCTGCAAGGGATGCATATCTCCCTCATCCAGCCCATCAGGAATTTGGGGCACTTTTAGGACCTCACCTGGATAAAGTATTGGTTGTTGATTATTGGACCCGGGAATAATTACTGATTGAAAGGCAAAGTTGAGGAATCGGCTTTGCCCGAATCTTCAATTGCCAGGACTTCAGTGACTACAAAATTACTGAACCCACGCCACGGCAGCGCTCCATTGTATTCTTTGTAGCGCAATTCCACATGCTTTCCAGAGGATCGTTCTAATTTCTTGGCAACTTCGGGATCTTCTACGCTAAACCGGAATTCATTGCTTTGTAAGGCACCTGCGGATGGACTTTGAAAGCCCTCTTGAACCACTCTTCCTTCATAGGTTTTCCATATGGTCCCTTTTTTCACGAAGTAATTTAGACTGCCGGCTTTCACACCTTCTCCGAAAACGAATAAATATTTATACCAAAAAACTATCGCCAACACTATGGTTAGGATGAGTCCTGTAATCCAAGCAAATTTTTTCATATCAGGTTTAAATTTGGCTAAAGATAATTATCCTTTAATACATTCATTTTGCGCGTTGAGATATCTCTGATTAGTCTTAAAAAAAAGGCTATTTTAAATAGCCTCTTAATTTTTTGGTTTAATCTACCAGCCAGAGAAATGCTCCGTAACCCTTAGCTTCCATTTCTTCTTTTGGAATAAAATCCATGGCGGCAGAATTCATACAATACCGAAGGTTGGTAGGTTCAGGACCGTCATTGAATACATGTCCCAAGTGACTGTTTCCTAGCTTGCTACGTACCTCTACCCTGGTCATTCCCAAGCTCCGGTCTACTGGTTTTTCAATGATTCTTGCATCAATTGGTTTGACGAAACTTGGCCAGCCAGATCCGGACTCATATTTTTCTTTGGAACTGAAAAGTGGTGCTCCAGAGACGATGCAAACATAGATTCCTGCTTCTTTATTTGGGTTGTATTTATTTTGGAAAGCAGGCTCTGTAGCATCTTCCATAGTGACTTCGTACTGAAGGTCAGTCAATTCCTTTTTCAACTCTGATTTTGGAGTAGCAGGATATTTCTCCTGACTAAGTTCTGGCCAATGGGCTTTAATGAAAGCATCCCTGCCAGACCCTGTTCGATATGAATAATAATCCTGAGGATTCTTTTTGTAATAATCTTGATGGTAATCCTCAGCTGGATAAAAATTGCTGTATTTGATAATTGGTGTGACAATAGATTTGTCGAATTTCCCAGACTGATCCAAGTGCTTTTTGGATTCTTCAGCTACTTTTTTCTGCTCGGCACTATGAAAGAAAATTGCTGACTCATATTGGGATCCCCGATCATAAAAGGATCCTCCGGCATCAGTTGGATCAAATGTTTTCCAGAAGATATCGACCAATTCAGAGTAACTGATTACATCTGGGTCAAATGTAATCTGAACAGATTCCCGATGCGAGGTTTTTCCGCTAGATACTTCGGAATAGGTAGGGTTTTTCTCTTTGCCACCCGAATAGCCAGAGATCACAGAAATGACACCGTCTATGCCTTCAAATGGTGCTTCTACGCACCAAAAACAGCCTCCTGCAAAGGTGGCTAACTCGGTATTCCCATCGTAATTGGCTACTGTTGCAGATTCGGTAGTAGTAGATTCAATAGATTCAGAGCTTGTATTTCCGCAGGCGAAAAGTAAGCCCAAGATTAAACTAAACATGGGTGTCAGATTTTTATTTTGATATTTCATTGAATATTGGTTCTTTTTTTGATTGATACCTTGATCAACTCTGTGAGTAGATAACTGGTTTATAACTCAGGTGTTTTTCAGAAAAGGCTTTAAAAAATGAAATACGAGGTATAATCCAATTCAGTTTGTCTTTTAAATTACTAAATACTAACCTCATCAATCCATGAATAATTCATTCAAAATTTTCATTCTCGGGTTTTTGGTCTTTTTCATGGGAAATATTGCTTATTCCCAGAATAAAGGATCTGGACTAGGCCTCAAGGGCGGCCTGAATTACAATACTTCAGGAAAATATTTTGAGGACGCGGAGTCAATTTGGAAAAATCCTGGTGAATCCACGGGGTTCCATGCTGGCGTTTTTTACAAATTTGGCAGTCAAGATTTTTTTCTTCGACCTGAATTGTTGTATACCGAGACCAATTTTGATGCAGGATTTGATTTGTTGAAAACGAAACGATTAGATGCGCCAGTATTGGTAGGGCTTCACCTGTTCAAAATTGCCAGCGTCATGGCTGGGCCATCTTTTCACTATACCCTGGAAGATAATTTTTCGGGAACTGCAAACGGTTTCGACAATGATCGTCTGCGGATGGGGTATCAATTCGGACTGGGGGTGAATTTTGGTCCGATAGGCTTAGATCTTCGCTACGAGCGTGAATTTAATGATCAGAAAATTTCTCTGGATAGGGTGATTTCGGGAGATAATGATTTTAGGTCTGAGCAAGTAATTTTAGGACTTTCGTTTCAGTTCT
>CAZFSC010000119.1:0-10766 GCA_964521585.1 uncultured Limnohabitans sp. | reverse complement strand
ATGCAAGCGCAAGGGGTCGTTTAATTGTCAATCCTCACCAGTCTATCGGGAATAAATCCTCATCAATCAAATCCAGAATTTTAAGCGACAAGTCGTATGAGGAAATTAGCGGGAGGCCTGGCATCAGTGATTTTAACTATACCTGGCTTCTCCGCTAACTATTATTCAAACAGGGAAAGAGTCTTTTGTTAAATTTATTCTTAAGCTGTCACCATATCTTTTTCTTCCAGAGATTTCAAAAGGTTTTTGAAAGCCGTTTCGGACAGTTCGGCTTTGATTGTTTCCAAAAGTTCGTTGAAAAATACTTCCGGTGCCTTCGCTTTCATTCCGCTCAAAGTGATTTTTCTTTCCTGGGGATTCAAGGCCGGCACGATGAACCTAAACCATCTTAAGATTTTTTCCGGGGTAAATGAAGAAACGATCTGATTGTGCTGAAGCATTAATTCTTCATCGGTATAATTGGCCCAGATGGCTTTAAGAACATCCCTTTCCTCCAAAAGCATATGGGCAAGGTACTTCGAATGAAAGTCAGAAAAATCCAAAAAGAAATCCAAAAATTCATTCGGAGAGCTGGTTAAAGCTAATTTATTTACCTGCGCTTGCAACTTGGCGACAATTGCTTCTAAAAATTCATGCTCTTCATGATTTTCATGCGTAGTGCCAGGTGCTTTTCGCTCCAAGTCAGGCAATACAACCGTATCCTCCACGTGGGCATGCTGTTCCAATAAATAAAAAAGCTCATTGCTGAATAATTGCAACTGATCAATCTCATGAGAATTGGTATAATCTAGGTTTCCTGCCAAAAAAGAGACCTTTGACAATAAGTTTCTCAAACCTTTGTGCGGCAGTAAATAGGGGTTTAACCTTTGTTCTTCCATTGTTTTATTAATTTTTAAAGTGATGATCTTAGGATTGAAAAATGTAGATGTACGTTGCATAAGAAGTTGTTATATCACATACATATGTGAGCCGATTGGCCTTGGACTACAAAACGATGGTAAAAACACAGCTAATTAGGCAAGCTTTTTTTTACTTCATCTGTCCAGAAGAAAGGCTCTGCTGCTCCTCAATTTTGGATCTTTGGCATTTGGCCGAGATTTAAATGCAGTTTTCAATTTTACTTATTTGATTTTTTCAGGAGGAGCGATACTAAACTTGTTTTTTCCTAGACTCCTTTCCAGGTTTGAAATTCTGTTTCGAGGTTTTTGTCTATATTTTACAATTGAAAAAACCACCCGAGCATGAAAAAACTACTTAGCCCAATCTTATTTTTCACCTGCCTGACTCTTTTTGCGCAGCAAGTCACGGAGAATAATCTCCCCATCAAATATCGAAATATCGGCCCTTTCAGGGGAGGTCGATCTGTCACCGCGACAGGTGTCGTGAATGATCCACTCACCTATTACTTCGGAACTACAGGGGGTGGTGTATGGAAAACAAGCGACGCAGGTCAGCATTGGGAAAATATTTCAGACGGGTTTTTTGAAACCGGTTCCGTTGGGGCGGTAGCTGTATCCGAAAGCAACCCCATGGTCATCTATGTCGGAATGGGAGAACATGCACCGCGGGGAGTGATGACTTCATATGGGGACGGAGTTTACAAATCAACCGATGCAGGCAAAACCTGGCGAAAACTTAGCTTGGAAAAAACCCAGCATATCTCCAGAATTCAGATCCACCCAACAAATCCCGATATCGTCTATGTAGCCGCACAGGGAGCACTTCATGCACCAAATCCTGAAAGGGGTGTCTACAAATCCACGGATGGTGGTGAAACTTGGGACAAAATACTCTTCGTGGATGAAAAGTCCGGGGCCGTGGAATTATCCATGGATATGAATACTCCTGAAGTACTTTATGCAGCCATGTGGGAACATCAACGCAAGCCTTGGCAAGTGATCTCCGGTGGCCCGGGAAGTGGCTTGTATAAAACCACTGACTCCGGTAAAACCTGGAAGAAAATCCATAATGGGCTGCCGGACGAGAAAGGCAAAATGGCTATTTCTGTTTCGAGAGCCAATTCCAACAAAGTCTATGCGTTGATCGAAAGTGATTCTGAAAAAGATCTCGGAGGCCTGTTTGTATCGGATAATGCTGGAGAAAGCTGGAATCTAGTCAACAAAGACAATCGGCTAACCCAGAGGGCTTGGTATTACACTGAAGTATTTGCAGACCCAAATGATGAAAATACAGTCTGGGTGCAAAGTGCACCGATGCTCCAGTCCATCGATGGCGGGAAAAGTTTTGAAGCAATCAGCGGAGCACATGGAGACTACCATGACCTTTGGTTTAATCCCAAAAACTCCAAAAATATGATCCTGGCAGACGATGGAGGAGGAAGTATCACCTTCAACGGAGGAAAAACCTGGTCCACCCAATCCAATATGCCAACTGCACAATTTTACAGGATCAATACTGATAATCAATTTCCATATCGAATCTATGGGGGGCAGCAAGACAATACTAGCGTTGTGATCAATAGCCTTGCTCTTGGGAGAGGAGGTATTTCTCAGGAACATTGGAATTATTCCGCCGGCGGCGAATCTGCATTTTTGGCCTTTGACCCAGATGATCCACGCTATGTCATGGGCGGAAGTTATTTGGGAACAATCGAACTACTGGACATGAAATCCGGCGGCTCTACCAATGTGATGATCGCTCCGATTCAGTACCTGGGAAGAGATGCTTCCGATATGAAGTTTCGCTTCAATTGGAATGCCCCAATCATTTGGTCGCAGCATGAGCCGGGTACATTTTACCACGGTTCTCAATACGTGCTTCGAACTCGCGATGAAGGCATGAGCTGGGAAGTAATTTCCCCTGATTTGACCCGAAATGAAAAGGAAAAACAAGGAAAAGGTGGAGTCCCCTACACCAATGAAGCCGTAGGTGCTGAAAATTATGGGACGCTCGCTTACATTATCGAATCTCCGCATGAAAAAGGAGTCTTCTATACCGGAAGTGACGATGGTCTTGTCCATCTCACCAAAGACGGTGGCGCTAATTGGACAAACATTACCCCAAAAGGTCTTCCCGAAACACTGATCAATGCCATCGAGGTTTCTCCCAGCGATCCAGCCACAGCTTACATTGCTACCACCCGTTACAAATTCAATGATTACACACCTGCCATTTATAAAACGACAGACTATGGTAAAAGCTGGACAAATATCAGTTCAGGTATTCCCTACGGGGCATTTACCCGGGTCGTCAGGGAAGATACAGAAGATAAAAACCTGCTGTATGCAGGTACAGAAAAGGGGATTTACCTATCCAGGGATGGGGGAAAAAACTGGGAATCGTTTCAGCTGAATTTGCCGGTGACACCGATCACGGATTTAAAAATAGCGCATGGAGACTTGGTCGTGGCCACTTCAGGAAGATCTTTTTGGATTCTCGACGATTTAAATTTTGTCAGGGAAATGCAGAAAACCACGACTACTTTGAAGCTTCACAGTCCTGAAGAAACAATCCTCGGAAATTGGTCTAGTCCTTTGAGCAGAAGTAGTTCTGAGTTTGATGGAACAGATCCATTCGAAGGAGTTAATCCCGCCAATGGGGTTGTCTTGTATTATCATTTACCAGAGAACTATGAGGAATCTGATAAGCTAAGCCTCGAAATCCGGGATGAATCCGGAAATTTGATCCGCACATTTTCTTCAGTAAAGGACTCTACTTTTCTCTCTTACCCAGGAGGTCCGCCAGCGGAACCGACACTTGACTCCAAGCCTGGAATCAATCGATTTGTCTGGGACATGCGACATCCTACTATGCCAGGGGTCCCAATTGCCTACATCGAATCAAGCTATAGGGGACATCAGGTAATTCCCGGCACATACGCTTTGAAATTGACCGACGGAACTCAAAATTCGGAATCCAGTGTCAGAATCAAGCCAATTCCGCTTTATGAAATCACACAGGCAGATTATTTGGAATATGATGCCTTCATGAAAGCCAGGGAAACAGAATTAACCCAAATGCATGAAATGGTGAATACGCTGATGAAATACCAGACTCAGCTGAAATCAGTACTCAATCAGACTAAGGGGAATGAGGATTTCGCAGCCTTTAATGAACGTGGTGGTAAATTGCTGGAAGAAATGAAAGCCTGGGATGAAAAAATGATCCAGCGGAAATCCACCGCATACGATGATGTCGAAAATTTCCCGAATAAGTTTACTGCCAATTACCTCTTTATGATCAATCAAACCGAAAGTTCGATCCCAAAAGTCAATCAGGGTTCTAAAGAGCGCTTTGCGGAATTATGGGAAGAATGGAAAGTCCTGGAAAAGGAAGGGAATACCCTACTGGAAACTGCTATTCCTGAATTCAATAAGCTGGCGACAGAGAAGGGGATTGGAGTCCTTTTTGTTCGGTAACAAAATTATAATCGCATGAAAAGTTTTGATTTATACATTGAGTATTCGGCCAAATTCGTGGAATTTATTGGGGTGTCCATTCTTATTTTTGGAGTGATCTATTCACTGGGAAAATACCTTTTGCAATTGCGGCAATCTGAAAAAATGAGCTATTCCCAAGTCCGGAATCTGCTGGGCAGATACATTCTGCTGGGCCTGGAAGTACTCATCGCGGCAGATATAATCGCCACTGTAGTCACAGATCCCACTTTGAGCTCAGTTGCTTCCCTTGGCTTGATCGTACTTATTCGAACATTTCTGAGCTTTGCAATTGATGTGGAACTGGAAGGAAAGCTTCCTTGGAAAAGAAAAAGATCTGATTAAAGATTTTTGATTTGTTCCTAAGCAATTGGAATGATGTAGCATTTCCAGGAATTCGATTTACTGATAGCCCGCTGCCTGAAGCCTGAAAAGTTCTGCATAGAGTTTATCGTTTTCCATTAATTCCTGGTGTGTTCCGATTTCCAAAACTGATCCTGCGCTAAGCACCATGATTCTATCGGCAATTCGAACTGTGCTAAATCTGTGGGAAATGATCACCGCAGTTTTTCCTTCTGTCAATTGGATAAAGCGGTTAAATGCTTCTGTTTCAGCGCGAGCATCCAAAGCTGAGGTTGGCTCGTCCAAAATCAACACTTCCGCATCTTTCATATAGGCTCTGGCAATTGCTACTTTTTGCCACTGCCCACCGGAAAGGTCCTTCCCCATTTTAAACCGTTTTCCCAAGGGTTGATCATATCCCAAGGGCAACTCTCCCACTACCTGATTGGCAAGGCTTCTTTCCGCAGCAGTATCTATCCGAGGCTGATTGCTGATCTCTCCGATCTCACCCATTGCAATATTCTCCCTGATGGTAAGTTCGAACTTTACGAAATCCTGAAAAATCACTCCAAAATAGCGTTGATATTCTTCTTGATCATATGTTTTGATTGGCTGACCTTCCAGTAAAATCATTCCTTCGGTGGGTTCATAAAACCGAAGCAATAGCTTAATCAAGGTGGTTTTTCCTGCCCCGTTTTCGCCAACAAAAGCCATTTTCTCCCCGGCTCTCAGTTCGAAGTTGATATTTCTCACCACCCATTTGTCAGATTTGGGATATTTGAAACCCACATTTATAAATTCAAATCCCTTCCTGATCTTTTCTGGAAGCGGTAGCTTTTCGGTACTGCGGTCCTCGACGTATTTCATTTCCAGAAATTCAAAATAATCCTGCAAGTAGAGAGCACTTTCTGTAATGGCGGTGAATCTGGTAAAAAAGCCCTGCAACTTGGATCTCAACCTATTGAAAGAGCCTGACAAAAATGTAAGATCCCCTAAGGAAAATATGCCCAAAACGGTTCTGAAAATAATCAAAACATAGGCACCGTAGTAAGCGATTGTCCCGATGACGTTGAAAAAGGAGCCCCAGGCAGCACGCTGTTTGGCAAGTTTTTTACTCTTTAAATAATATTTATCGGAAAGATTTTTAAAACGGTCAGCCAAATAATCAGACAACCCGAAAAGCTTCACTTCCTTGGCCGTGACATCACTGGCTCCTGCATAACGAAGGTAGTCCAGTTCCCGTCTTTCCTGAGTCCAGCTACGAGCAAGGGAATAACTCGTGCCGCTGAATTTGATCTCATTAATAATAGTAGGAATGATCGAAACCACCAGCAGAATAATCAGCCATGGCTCAAAGGCAACCACCCCTGCCAATAAAGAAAAAATCACAATCAGGTCCTCTCCCTGATTGAGGACATTGGACATCAGTCCCACCCGCCCAATTGTCTGCTGTCTCGCCCTCTCCAGTTTGTCATAAAACTCGGAATCTTCCAATTGATCCAGATTTAGCTCGGAAGTTTTTTTGATGATCTTAACAGAGGTATTGATGGAATATTGATCTCCTAATAATCCATCACTCAGATTGATCCCTCTGGTAAGAAGATCCGAGCCGATAGCCAAACCAAATTCTGCTCCTACCAATATCCAAAGTCTGGAGAGCTCATTATCCTCTGCGGCCATTTGGAAAACCACCTCGTCAATAATCAACTTTCCTACCCAAAGCATCACCACAGGCAAGACCGCATTAATCAAACGGCAGAAAATATTGGTGTAAAAAAGCAATGGGTTGACTTTTCTGATTTCGCTGAAAAACCGAGGAACGTATTTTAAAGAGGCAAAACTCTCCTTGAAGTTGATTCGGTTAGGTTCTATGGTTGCTCTTATTTTTGCCAATTGCTCTTGAATTTAGATGAATGATCCCCTCAAAATCCTATCGGGAGAATTCCGCGGTTGCCATTTTTGATTGCTTGCCAGGCCATAAAGTAAAATAAACTTGATAAGTTAAGATAGACACATTGCAAATTCCAACCAGATGTTTTTTCTTTTGTCTGAATTAATTTCTGTTCTGAGCTGGCATTTTTTACCTTTTTAGCTAAAATTAGCAAAGCGGGTAGTTATCCTTTGCACCTTTGATCAAACTCAATTAATCCGGACAAACTCATGAATAAAAAACGAATTCTATTTACTGGCGGCTCAGGAAAAGCCGGAAAGCATGTCATTCCCTATCTTCTTGACCAAGGTCATCAGGTGATGAATGTGGATCTGACTCCTTTGGATCATCCAGGAGTAGATAATCTGATTGCTGACATCACGGATTCCGGTCAGATGTTTAATGCCATGAGTTCTTATGCCAACTTGAATGAACTTGAATCTGGTACCGGTGTAAAAGGATTTGACGCGGTCGTACACTTCGCCGCAGTGCCCAGAATTCTGATTAATCCAGACAATGAAACTTTCCGCGTCAATGCCATCGGTACTTACAATGTCATCGAAGCAGCAGTCAAATTGGGTATCAAAAAGATCATTATTGCTTCCTCAGAGACTACATACGGGATTTGTTTTTCAGACGGGAAGACTGATCCACATTCTTTACCCTTAGAGGAAGATTATGATGTGGACCCGATGGATAGTTATGGCTTATCCAAAGTAGTAAATGAAAAAACAGCGCGAGCTTTTCAGAGGCGTTCTGGTTTCGATATTTATGCATTACGGATCGGCAATGTGATCGAGCCTCATGAATACGCGGAACTCTTTCCTCATTATCTCAAAAACCCTGAAGTGCGTCGGCGAAATGCATTTTGCTACATTGATGCCCGGGATTTGGGTCAAATTGTGGATCTGTGTCTGCAAAAAGATGGCTTGGGTTTTCAGATATTCAATGCCGGCAACGATCACAATGGAGCTGTCATTCCGAGCAAAGAATTGGCTGAACGCTTTTTCCCCGGAGTACCTATTACCAGGAAATTAGAGAAGCATGAAGCCTTATTTTCCAACCGGAAAATCCGGGAAGTCTTGGGCTTTAAAGAACAGCACAACTGGCGAAATTACCTGAAATGGGAAGAGATTGATTAATTTTTAATTTTTGAAACATCCAATCCGAATTCACTTTGAAACCAAACCTTATGAGATACGCTTTCTTGCTTCTTCTTTCACTTCTCTTTGCCTGCGGTTCCAGAGAAGTCAGTTCTGATGGAAAAGGCCAAACCCTTTTGGAGGATTCACTTTTCACCACGCCTCTAGGGAAGACGTATGAAATCCCTGCTCCTTCTGAAAAGGCTTTGGAACAATATGCCGCTGCCCAAGCGAAATACCAGGCAAATCCAGAGGATGTAGAAGCCATCATCTGGTATGGTCGCCGCACCGCTTACCTTGGCCAATATCGTCAGGCGATTGAAATTTTCTCCAAAGGATTGGAGAAATTTCCAAACGAACCTCGTCTCTACCGGCATCGGGGACATCGCTATATCAGTATCCGGGAATACGAAAAGGCCATTGAAGATTTGAAGCGTGCCTCGGAATTGATCGAGGGAAAGCCCGACGAAATCGAACCAGATGGTATGCCCAATCCTCAGAACATTCCCGTAAGCTCTCTTCAGGGAAATATCTGGTATCACCTGGGACTAGCCTATTACTTGACACATCAATATGAAGAAGCCTATACCGCTTATCTGAATTGCCGGGAAACAGGAAATCACTACGACAACATCGTCTCGAGCACACATTGGCTATACATGATTCAACAGCGATTGGGTAATCCCGGCAAGGCGGACTCGCTCCTGGAACCCATCCACCCTGACTCCACTGTCATAGAAAATCAAAGCTATGCTGACCTTTGCCGACTGTACAAAGGTTGGATTCCGGTGGATTCACTGATTCAGGAAGGCCCTGGAAATCCTTCTAATGATGCAGTAAGGTACGGGGTAGCAAACTGGCATTTGTATCACGGGGATACTGCCCAAGCCAAACAAATGATGGAAGAACTGGTGAATGAAAATGCTTTCACTTCATTTGGTTATCTGGCTGCAGAAAGCGATTTGATTTACTATTTTAAGACCAAGAAACAATCTCCAGCTTGGGTCAAACGACAAATACCATTTCCACATTAAACTTTTCAAAAGATTTGAATTTTCATAAACGCCGGAAAGCGGACTTGCGGCATCTTAATTAAAATATGGGGAAAGAACATCATTGAAAATCAATTTACTTAGTAGTAGATTGAACTAATTTCCGAAGGAAATACGGCAGTATTTTTCTATTGAAAATTCGATAAATCCTTTATTATTTTTTCCGCTAGACGGCTCTAAATTGAAATCTGGCCAAATAAAATTTTGTTTAAGGTATTTTATCTACTTTTGCAGACGCTCAACGAACAGCAAGAATAGGATTTACCCCTTCTTCTAATATTTACTGTTCCGATTTCAAACCTATTTGATTTATGAAAAAGTACTTCAATCTCTTCGATTTCAGTCAAAGAGTAGATTATAAAACCGAAGTTCTGTCCGGTTTGACGGTGGCAATGGCCTTGATCCCAGAGGCTGTAGCATTTGCCTTAATAGCCGGACTCTCACCGCTCACGGGTCTTTACGCAGCATTTATGATGGGATTAGTCACCTCTATTTTGGGTGGCCGTCCTGGGATGATATCCGGTGCAACAGGAGCTGTAGCTGTGGTAATCGTTTCTCTGGCCGCGACTCACGGAGTGGAATATGTATTTGCAGCTGTAATTTTGGCAGGGATCATTCAGGCAATCGCCGGGGCTTTGAGGCTTGGGAAATTCATGCGTCTGGTTCCTCATCCCGTGATTTTTGGCTTTGTGAATGGCTTGGCAATAATCATTTTCATGTCCCAATTGGATCAGTTTAAAGATGCTTCAGGAAATTGGTTGACCGGAAATACCCTTTACCTTTTATTGGCTTTGGTGCTTTTGACCATGTTGATCATCTGGGGACTACCAAAATTGACTAAGGCTGTGCCTTCAACCCTTACAGCTATTTTGGTGATTTTCGGGATCGTTTCGCTATTCAATCTGGATACCAAGACCGTGGGAGATATTGCCAGTATTCAGGGAGGATTTCCTCCATTCCACCTTCCTGCTGTTCCATTTACTTTTGAAACGCTTCAGATCATATTTCCTTATGCTGTCATTGTAGCCGGTGTGGGCTTAATCGAAAGTCTATTGACACTGAATATCATTGATGAAATTACTGAAACCCGGGGCCGGGGGAATAAAGAAGCTGTTGCGCAGGGAGTCGCAAATATGCTTTCAGGGGTATTTTCCGGGATGGGAGGCTGCGCTATGATCGGTCAATCTCTGATCAATATCTCTTCCGGTGCCAGAGCAAGACTTTCAGGAATCGTCGCTGCGGTGATGCTTTTGGTTTTTATCATGTTCGGTAGCAGTCTGATTGAACAAGTACCTATGGCCGCGTTGACCGGGTTGATGATAATGGTGGCAATCGGTACTTTCGAATGGGCAAGCTTGAAGACTTTTACCAAAATGCCCAAATCAGATGTGTTTTTGATGGTATTGGTAACTTTGGTAACCGCGGTACTTCACAATTTAGCTTTGGCAGTTTTAATCGGAGTCATCCTAGCTGCCCTGTTTTTTGCATGGGATAATGCAAAACGGATTCGAGCCAGAAAATCAGTGGATGCGAATGGAGTGAAGCATTATGAAATGTATGGTCCGCTGTTCTTTGGATCAGTAGGTGCTTTCAATGAAAAATTTGATATCCAAAATGACCCAAAGGAAGTGGTAATCGATTTTGCCGAAAGTCGTGTGGTGGATATGTCCGCGATCGAAGCGCTTAACAGAATCACGGAGAGATATCTGAAAGTTGGGAAAAAAGTCCACCTGAGGCATTTAAGCCCGGATTGCAGGAGATTACTTGCCAATGCGGAGGAATTGGTAGAAGTCAATGTGATCGAGGATCCAAATTATAAATTGGCCCTAGACAAACCTTAAAAATCCTAAAAGAAAGGAAAGAGAGCTCCCAAAATAGTAAAATATTTTTGGGAGCTCTCTTT
>CAZFSC010000118.1:0-10899 GCA_964521585.1 uncultured Limnohabitans sp. | reverse complement strand
AAGGAAAAACTGAAAATGATTTGCGAAAACTTCCCTTCAGGCAGGTATTTGCCTATAGACCTGGGATCATGAAGCCTACCGCTGAAAATTCAATTCATGTGAAATCCTTTTATAAATACATCGCATGGCTCTACCCAATCGGCCGCATACTTTATCCAAATGGCTTCAATACGCTGGACGAAGTGGGTGAATCCATGATAAAAGTGACCCAAAATGGATACGATCAGTTTATCCTAAACGGAAAAGAAATCACTGCTACCGCTCAACTTAAAAAGGACCAATAAATCCAAAACAAAAAATGAAAAGAACCCACACCTTACTGTTTTGCCTGTGTATTTCCTTTACCGGCTTTGCGCAGCAGATTGATCAAAGCAAAATCAAAGAACTGACAGATAACCATTGGCAACAGGGTCTCTCAATCCTCAGGGATATCCTAAGCATGCCCAATGATGCTTTTTACCCTGCACAAATCGCAGTCAATCTGGCTTGGACAGAAAATCAGTTCGCCATGCGGGGCTTTGATACTGAACGATTGGAAACGGGAGGTATTCCCCTTTTGCTTGTGGAAAAAAAGCAACCCGGAGCAAGTAAAACTGTCCTGTTTTATTTTCATGTGGATGGGCAAGCGGTAGACCGCAGCAAATGGAATCAGCCAGACCCCTATGTACCGGTCTTGAAGACTCAAAATGAAAAAGGTCAATGGGAAATCATTCCCATGGAAAAATTGAAATCTGAATACAATCCGGATTGGAGAATTTATGCCAGATCCAGTTCGGATGACAAAGGTCCGATCGCCATGTTCCTCACCGGATGGGATGCAGTGACTCAGGCAAAGTTGGCACCGAATTACAATGTGAAAATCATTCTTGATTTCGAAGAAGAGCAGGGTTCTCCCCTTTTGCCAAAGGCAGTTAATGATTATCGGGACAAACTCGCAGCAGATCTGATGCTGATCATGGATGGTCCGAGGCATACTTCCAACGAACCGACTCTCAGTTTCGGTGCCCGGGGAATTGCTGAGATGACATTGACCACCTACGGACCGAAAGTCCCTCAACACAGCGGGCACTATGGCAACTATGCACCCAATCCCGGCTTTCTTCTCGCCCAATTATTGGCCTCCATGAAAGATGCGGATGGCCGGGTGACCATTCCTGGCTATTACGATGGAATCAACCTGACCGAATCGGAAAAGGCCATATTGGAAGCAGTGCCAGACAACGAGGCTGCCATCAACAAAAGACTGGGATTGGGAAGGACAGATCAGGTAGGCAATAGCTATCAGGAAAGCGTCCAATATCCTTCCCTCAATATCAGAGGATTGCGCTCAGGATGGGTGGGAGCTGAATCGAGAACTATTGTGCCTGATGTAGCTTTAGCAGAATTAGACATTCGTCTTGTTCCGGAATCGGATCCCGAGCGACTCTTTGAACTCATCGAAGATCACATCGAAAACCAGGGATTTACCATTCTGGATCATGAGCCGAGCGATGAGGAAAGGGCTAAATTCCCGAAAATCGTACAGTTGAATAAATCTATTTCCTATCAGGCATTCCGTACCCCAATGGATTCTGATGAAGGTGATTGGCTGCGCAAAGCAATGGTTCGCGCTTATGAAAAATATCCAGTACAGATTCGGATTTCCGGAGGTTCTATTCCCATTTCTCCCTTTGTGGATGCGCTGGGAATACCTGCAATCACAATTCCAACCGTCAATGCAGACAATAACCAACACAGTCCAAATGAAAATCTGAGACTGGGCAATTACAAAGAAGGAATTTGGGCTGTAATTTCAGTGTTGACCGAACCAATCAACTGATTCTAATCTCCGAAGACTCCTTTTTAAAACTGTAAAGGTAGGGAGCCTTATGCGAACCGCCTGTATAAAGTTTATCGTGTCGCTGCAATATATTTAAGCCGAGCATTCTTCGCTGGAAGTTTGCCCGGTTTTGTTTTTCTCCCAAAATGGATTCATACACCTGCTGCAACTCTTTCATCGTGAACAATTGAGGGAGCAAGTTGAAACTGAGTAATTTCTGATCAAGATGTGATCGCAAATGCTCCAGAGCTCGCTGTACAATCAGACTGTGATCCTGCATCAAGGGAGGCAGCGCATCAAAATCATACCAGCCGATCGAGTCGGAAAAGAAATCCGGTTTCGGACTGACGGTTTCATAATTGATTAAGGCATAATAGGCCACAGTGACGAATCTCCCGAGCAACCACTGATCGTTCATCTGCATACCCTGAGCTTCCATGATTCTCCGCATGGTCTCGGGATCGGATCGCTCTAAGGAGCCAAAAGTGTAAAACTGTTCCAGATAGACCTCTTCGATCCCGGTTCGCTCTGAAAGTCCGCGTCTGGCCGCTACATCCAGGGCCTCATCCATTCTCACAAAACCCCCGGGAAGCGCAAAAGTCCCTGTATTGTGGTATTCTAAAATCAAGATTTTCAGCTTTTCTCCAGAAAACCCGAAAATCACGGAATCATAAGAAAGATTGGGTATGTATAAGGCTGAATTGAAATCCATGGACGAAGCTATGAAAAAGAGATTAATTTACTAGGAAAATCACTTCAAAGGAGTTACTATTGTTTCACAAAGAAACAATAATCCTACAATGATGAAAATACATTCTAGATCCCTTACCTGCTTATTATTTCTAGTAGGGATGAGTTTTTCATTTTCAATCCAAGCCCAGCAACTCAATAGTTTTGAAGTGAAGACAAAGATCAAAAACGGCACTATCGCCGGATTATACGACACCAAAACCAATATCAAAAAATACCTGGGAATTCCTTTTGCAAAGCCTCCTGTGGGAGAGCTGCGCTGGAAAGCTCCTCAGCCGATGGAAAACTGGAACGGGGTGAAAGAAACCAAGAATTTTGGACCGAGAGCAATACAGGCTCCGATTTTTGGGGACATGGATTTCAAATCAGACGGAATGAGCGAAGATTGCCTCTATTTGAATGTCTGGACACCTGCCACCCACAAGGATAAAAACCTACCTGTTCTGGTCTATTTCTATGGTGGAGGATTCTCCGCAGGCGATGGCTCAGAGCCTCGCTACAACGGAGAGGCCATGGCCCAGGAAGGTATAGTCGTAGTGACTGTCAATTACCGCTTGAATATCTTTGGATTCTTGGCTCATCCTGACCTCAGCGCAGAGACGGATTATAAAGGATCTGGCAATTACGGATTGATGGATCAGCTTGCTTCACTTCAGTGGGTCAAAGAGAATATTGCCGCTTTTGGGGGAGATCCCAATAAGGTCACTATTGCGGGAGAGTCTGCAGGATCCATTTCAGTGAGCTATCAAATGGCTTCGCCACTTTCCAAAGGCTTGATTGCCGGAGCAATTGGCGAGTCCGGAGCAGGAATTCATCCTACTTTGGCACCCACACCTCTACCGAACGCAGAAAAAATCGGATCTGATTTTGTAAAAAAATCAGGTTATTCTTCCATTGAAGCAATGCGAAAACTTAGTACCAGCGAAATCTATGAGCTTTTTTTGGAATCAAAATTATTTGGATTTCCTGTGACTTTGGACGGCCATTTTCTGCCTAAGCCACTGCCTGAAATATTCCAGGCTCAAGAACAAGCCATGGTGCCTTTATTGGCAGGTTGGAATTCGGCAGAAATACCGGGAATGGCTTTTATGCAAGGTCAGCCTTACACGACAGCGGCATTCATCGCCAAAGTGAAAGAAACCTATCCGGAAAATCATCAGGAAGTATTGGCAATCTACCCCCATTCCACCCCAGCAGAGGTCGAGCGCTCAGCCACAGACTTGGCTTCTGACAGGTTTATAGCCTACAGCACTTGGAAATGGATTGACCTTCATGCGAAAAATTCATCCCAACCGGTCTACCGCTATTTGTACAGCAAACTTCGACCACCGTTGAAAGACAGTAATCTTACTCCGGGACTTGCGGGAGGAACCATAGAAGGAGGTCCAAAAATGCCTGAACCCATCGGCGCTCCCCATGCTGCTGAAATTGAATATGCCATGGGTAATCTTCCTTTGGTAAAAGTATATGATTGGACAAAAGAAGATTATGCGGTTTCTAAAACTTTTTTTAGTTATTTTTCTAACTTTATTAAAACCGGTAATCCCAATGGGGAAAACCTTCCTGAGTGGGAACCGATGAAAGGAACCGACACAAATCCTCCGGTGATGATTATAGATACAGAAAGCAAAATGATTAAAGCGAACGATACACCGCGTTACCAATTTCATGATCGCTTCTACGGAAAAAAATAAAAGATAGTGCCTGATTAAACTTAACACTCACCTCTAGGAGCCGAAAGGCTCCTTTTTTTTTGATCTAGAAAGGCATTTCGTTAAGAACCCAAACCTGCTATTTGAAGATTTCTATTCAGTCTGCAATCAGGCTTTACTCTACTTTTGTTCCTGCAAAAACCATCTTCAGGGTGCCATAATCAAATTTTCCCTGGAAGTGCTCCCGAAGGGCAGAGGCGGATTTGAATCGGTCAAACTGAGACCTGATCTCTGAGATCACCTCCTCCGGAAGACAATCCGAAAGTTCGATTCTGCCCGATGCAATCCCATCCGCCAAATGTCCCTTGACTGTAGATTCAGCAAGTTCTCGCTCTTCGGCTATCTCTGGGATCGTTTTTCCCATTTCAAAAAGCGCAAATGTCAACTCCTGGGAATCTCCCTTTTGCCGCTTAGGTTTGGCTGTTCCTGACTTCTTCCTACCTGTTTTGGTCTTGATGTTCTGAATTTTCGCTACAGCTTTCTCCTTTGCCTGCTGGACCATTTGCAATCGTAAGGCTAGGACTTCCTGATCAAGTTCTTCCATTTTTCCGGGCATTTCCCCATTGAGAATTGCCTGTACTATCCTTGCGACCTTACTGATCTCGAGGTATTTCCTGAGTAGCATTCCTTCAAGCAATTCCAGTCCTTCCTGATATTTTTTTGTCCGGCTGAAAAGCTCCACCTGACTTCTGAGGCTGATCACTTTCTGGATTTGATTGGCGAGAATCCCGCGGTAATACTGGCTTCCTTTAGCCAGTCTCTCCTGTAATTTAATTTGTTGATTTTGATAACCCAAGGCTAAAAGTTGTCTCCTGTATTTGTTACTATTCTCTCTTTCAGCCTGGAATCGCTGCTGTATTTCAGGGATCGCTGAGCGCATTTGTTCATCCTCAAATTCCAGACTGCTATCCTGATCTTTCTGAAAATACTCCAGTTCCTTTTGGATCGGTTCAAAATCGAAAGTATTATCCAACAAGTGGGAGACATATTGACTTTGATGATGCTGAAGCAACTCTTCCAATCTGTGTTGATTTTTTGCAGCCGTGGAAAACTCCACTACCTGTCGATCTGATTGGATCAGGTCAGTCTGAATCCTACTTCGGAGCACCAATCCATCCAGACTTCTCAATCTACTCAATGCCACATACACCTGGCCCGGCGCAAAGGCCTGCCCCACATCGATGATCGCCCGGTCAAAAGTCAATCCCTGACTTTTATGCACAGTCACCGCCCAGGCAAGTTTAATAGGAAACTGGGAAAAAGTGCCTATGACCTCTTCATCAAGTTCTTTGGTCTGGGGGTTGATGATGTATTTCTTATTTTCCCAGGTTTCTTTTCGAAGTTGGAATTCATACTCTGAATCCTCCATCATGACAGTCACTTCAGATTTCGAAAGCGAAATAACCGTAGCCAGTTTACCATTGAAATACTGAGCCTGTCCGCTGCTGTCATTTTTGACAAACATAATCTGAGCTCCCTCCCTTAATTCTATGGTTTTGGGAAGAGGGAAAAGTGATTCGGGAAAATCATCCTCTATATCCGCCTCATAGAAAAAAGATTTACTTTGAAGGGCCTCCAGTTCCTTCTGGTTCAGCTGGTCAGCTTTGTAATTATGCGTGGTGATGGTGATACAAGGTGGAAGTTCACGAACCTCTTCGGCGGTTTTATAATGTGAATTCAGTAGTCTCACATCCTCAGGAGTGACCTCATTGTCTCTCAAATGATTCAGGACGCGAATAAATTCTTCATCCTGTTGCCGGAAGATTTTATCAAGCTCGAGATAGACCATTCCGGTATTTTGAAAGACCCTTGCCTCAAAAAAATGCATACTGGGATAAAACTTTCGAAGCACTTCCCATTCATGTTCCCTCACTATCGGAGGCAGCTGATACAAATCCCCGATCATCAGCACTTGGACCCCACCAAATGCATCCTGAAAATTACCTTTCACGCTTCGCATGCGGTAGTCGATTGCATCGAGCACATCGGCACGAAGCATACTCACCTCATCGATGACCAGCAGATCTACTGCCTTCAACACATTCTTCCGAAGCTGGTTGAGGGGATGCTTTCTGGCCAGGGTATGCTGGGTATAAAATCCAAAGGCTGCTGTGAAATTGCCCTCTGGTTCACGACTAGGAAGAAAACTCCCCATCGGCAGCAGGAATTGGGAGTGAATCGTCACCCCTTTGGCATGCAATGCAGCAATGCCTGTAGGTGCCAAAATCACATGGCGCTTATGGGTTTTGCGTACGAGATCTCTCAGAAAAGTGGTTTTCCCAGTACCTGCTTTGCCTGTTAAAAAAATTGGAGCCCCGGTGTTGTTGACAAATTTGGCTGCCAATTCCAGTCTGTCCGTTGATTCATTTCCCATAAAATAATTTTCTAAAAATCAGATAATCCAGACAAATACCTATTGCCTCGTTTTTTTAATATTTTAGCCTAAAATTAGGCAGAAAACCTACAATCCATGTACATCAATCCGATTAATCGCTGGGAAAAGGACCAAGAAATCATCGAATTCATCCGGCAAAATGCCTTTGGCATCCTCATCAGCCAGGTAAATCAGCGGTCACATGGGACGCATCTTCCCTTCGTGCTGGATCAAAATCCCAAAGGTGAGGCACTGCTCTCCGGACATGTGGCCAGGGCAAATCCGCAGTGGAAATCAATCCCTGATCAATCGGAGGTTTTGGTGATATTTCAGGGCCCGCACGCCTATATTTCTTCCTCATGGTACAATCATGAAAATGTCCCTACCTGGAATTATCTGGCTGTACATGTCTATGGCAAAATTCGGATAATAGAGGGTGAGGAATTACTTATCCACCTCAGAAAATTAATAGACAACTATGAGACCGGCCGAGACCCAAGAGTCCATCTTGAAGGAATGAGCGAAACCTACCTTCAAAGTCAAATCCGGGCTTTGGTGGGATTCGAAATCTTGATATCGGATGTCCATGCAAGTGCTAAACTTTCTCAAAACCGGGATCAAATCAACTATCAGAATATTGTCAGTAAACTAGAACACAGTGGAAATGAAATGGATCGTGCCATCGCTTCTGAGATGAAAAAAATTCGAAAAAATGATTTCCTCCCAAATTCTGAGTGAAATCCCCCCGCTGTTTAACCAAAAATTGCGACAAATCTAGATTGAACAATTCAGGAAATTACTTTCCCAAATAGTGCCTGGGCCAATTCCAGATAGCCTCCAAAATATGCCTCCAGTCGGCTCTATCAGTCATTTGCCTGTCTGGCATCTTATTGGGATTATAGTTAGGAAATATGATTTTGAATCAAACTAACTATATTATGAAATCTACAGAACATTCAACAGGTCTAGCAATAAGCTCATCCACTATCGGTAACTGCACCGTAAAATCTCCAAGTGATGAGAAAGTAGGGAAAATCAAAGACATCATGATCAATACCATGACCGGTGAGGTTTCCTATTTGGTCCTTGCCGTGGACGAAGGATTCTTAAATATGGGATCCAAGTTATTGGCACTTCCATGGGAATCATTCGAATTCGAAACCAAGCAAAAAGATGTGTTGATCGTTAAAGAAAAGAAAGAAAAACTGGAGAAAGCCCCAGGTTTTGATGATGACAACTGGCCCAGTGGCCCACAGGATGAATTCATCCACGATATCAGAACTTACTACGGAATCAAAAGTCGTGGAACTGTGGCCACCAGTGAAACCAATACTGACAAATCAAATGGCGAGGTGGACATTAAAAATCCCGGCATCAACAAACAAACGATCAATGATTACCAAGCAGGAAGCAAATTCCTGGAAAAAGATCGAACAGGAGAGCGGGATTTAACTGATCGTTACAACAATAACCCACTCACCAATTAATTAATAAAAACCCAGCGATTAAAGCTTCTCTATTTAGGGAAGCTTTTTTTTGTCTAAAAACACCTGTGCAACCTCTCCGGGTACGATCAGAAGTAATCCATCTTTGGTGCTCTGCCATAATAAATGGAATGGACCCCTATATATATTTCGCTGGGAGCGATAGCTACCAACTTTATAATTCGAATTTGAGGGAAGATTATTCTTTGAAGTGAAAATATTTGTCAGTTTACTTTTCAGTTTATCGACATCATTTCCATTTTTCATCATTTGCAGTTTCAAACCGTCGTATTGAAAAATCATTTGATTGCTTGAGCCAAGGCGATTCGCTTCCATGCTCAGTTCCAGTTTTTTGAGTGTTCCTGATTCCACTCTCACATTAGCCATTTGTTGCAAAAGTTCATTGATCTCGGCTAATTCAAAGGCTTTGACCGAAGCCTGAAGACTAAAGGAGTTTTTGCCATAAGGCACCTGAATTTTCAGATCCACATCCGCGACGCCCCGAAAAACAGCCTGTGCATGGACTTTCATTTCAGTTTCTCCCTGTAGCGAATCAGTGGAAATGACATTGAGGATGTCTGCAGAGAGATTCTCGAAATTGAAAACACCAGGCTTCGACTTTCCTTCCAACACCTCCCGATAAACTACCTTGGAGTCAAGAATTCGTACGGTATCCAATTGGATGGGAAAGGGAATCAGCTCGATCATACCTTCAAAGAGGGGTTTTTCAGGTTCATCCGGCCTGGGCTTATTTTTGTCCCGGTAATCCTGCAAATCCAGTCCACGGAATTCCGCCAACCCTGCATCGATCTGCCAATCCCCCGAAATATTATTCTTGGCGCTGAGGTATTTGAGTGCCAACGTATCAACTTTCAGCTCGATCACGTCCTGCTGAAAATCAAAAGAATCAACCGCTTTCTGCCAATCCACATAGCCCAGATTGATGGCTAAGATCAAAATGGATTGCGATTCAGAGTCAAATCGGAGTTCCTCAAACTTGAACTCCTGATTTGCAGCGGTATTTACGATGAGATTTTTAAGGCTCATCTGGATAGATTTCAATAGAAAAGGAACTGGGTTTTGCATAATCACCGAATCTGACTCGATGCCATTGGCAGTAATATTCAGATCCGTAAACTGTGCAAACCGAACAAGGCTATCTTTCATCACGAAGAACTCGGCCGTACCGTTGACCAACTCAAAGTTCTTAATCACCCCCCTGGAAATAATGTCCTGAAAAACCCCCTGAAGTGCCTTTGAATTGTCCTGTGGACGACCCGGAGCATCCTTTCTGGTCAGGCTAAACCCCGGATCGATCAAGCTCAGACGGTCGATGGATAGCTGCCCCCTGAAAATCAAATCCCAATAATTCAGACCGGAGAATTCTATACTTTGTAGGGAACCACTAACCTTGGTAGGCAATTCATCTTTTAAAGAGACAAGACGGATTCTTTCCAGTTTGGCCGAGCGACTCAGCAGGCTGATGGTAATATCTTCAAAAAGAATATCGTAATCCCGGTCGGGATTGGCATTGATTTCAGATTCAATCTTTTTTTCTAAATATGCTTCCAGACCGAAGGAAGCTATAAACATAACCCCTACCAAAATAAAAACTCCAACCAGCAACTTCTTCATAGTGAAGTAAAGTACTTAGAATCTTTGGATTACTTTTAAGATAATTTGCAGAAAGACTATTCAAAGTGAAAACATTTTTCTTGATAATTCCAGAATGAAAATAATCAAATCAACTACGGATTGATCACCAGTCAATTCTCAAAACAGGTCTAAGTACTTCTGTAAACAGTTTATTTTAAAAAATGGAAAATGAGATTTTTAAGGATTGGTCTGTGATTCAATCGATTTCAAAACAAAATGCTTCGCTTGGTTCACTGGAAAAAGTTAATATTACATTTCAAACCTAAAAGAATCAAAGGGATCCAACTTGTCTGAATGAACAAAAAAATATGAACCGTATCCTTCTCATTTACTTTTTAATCACGCTCAGTATTTGCGCATCCGAAGCTCAGCAAATTAAAATATTGTCTTACAACATCTATCATGGCGAGAACCCAGCCAAACCCGGTGAGGGAACGTTGGATCAAATTGCAGACTTGATTATCATCAAACAGCCTGAAGTCTTTGCTTTGCAGGAAGTTGATAGCATGACTGTGAGATCAGCATCAGTATATGATGAAAAAGTGAATTTGATTCAGGAGCTTTCACGCAAAACAGGGTACCGGGGCTACTTTGCCAAGGCGATGGAATACGACAGTGGTGCCTATGGCACCGGCGTTTTGGTTAAAAAGGCAAAGGGCTATCTAACTCAAATCCTCCCAAATCCAGCCGGTGGTGAACCCAGAGCCGTAGCTTGGTCACATATTGAATTAAAATCGCTGGAGGAACTTTATTTTGGATCGGTGCACCTGGATCATGAATCAGAAGAAAATCGGCTGAAGCAATTGGATTCGTTGTTCGCTTTTGCTGATTCCTTGCCAAGACCTGCGTTTATGGCAGGGGATTTTAATTTTGCTCCGGACTCAAAAGAATATGCCTCTATCCCTTCCCACTGGAAAGATGCCGGTGCTGTGGCTGGCGACACGACGGCTACTTATACAGGCGATGCCGGCAAGCGGATTGATTATGTTTTTTACGATTCCAACTATCTGGAACTGGTTTCTTACGAGGTATTACCTCTGCCCTATTCTGATCATTATGCCCTCTTGGTGACATTAAATCTGCACACCAAAAGAAAAGAAGAAT